>NZ_JBEXLL010000128.1:0-8848 GCF_040609955.1 Nocardia sp. NPDC004568 | reverse complement strand
TTGAGACCTTTCGATTCCCTGCGTCTGCTGGCGGTGCCCATCGTAGAGGGGACGGCAGGGGCACAAGAAGTTTGAGATGGGCATGTGATGGGTGTGGAGATGCGACACCGTGCCACGGCACAGTCAGAGATAGCCAACGATGACGACCGATAGCGGCATCGTCGGAGGGACGAGGGCCACCGCCGGCTCAAGCTTGGGTCCTGCCCGCTTTTCGCGCTGGGAGTGCGGATATCGCTGGCCGGGTGGAAGTTGAACTGGCTGCTGGGCAGCTAATCCAGTTGTTTCGAGTATGTGGAGGCCGCAATGAAATCCTGGTTGTCGATGCAGATTCTCCTCGATCTGTATCTGCTTACTACTGGAGCAGGGATGCCGTGGGTGCAGCGGGCAGGCAGCCGCGATGATTCGGCGTTCCGGCTTCGTCCAGATCGCGCCCTACCTCACCTGGGTTGAACCGGGCGCTGAGGCGTCGGTGGCGTACCCGACCGACAGATGCAGTCCGGCGGGTCCGATGTCGGGCTACCGGGTTCGGTGGTGACCAGCGTGCAGATCGACTGGAGACAGCAGCGCGTGCTGGTCATCGCTGCCCACCCTGACGACGAAGTCATCGGCAGCGGTGGACTGATCAGCCGAGTCAAGCGGGAGGGAGGCCAGGTTCACGTGCTTTATGCGGCTATCGATGACCTGGTCGAATACTCACCTGCGGGCGGCTCGACCGCCAGGCAGCGGTGGGCCGAGATCGAGCAGGTGGCGGAGTTTCGGCGCACCCTGCGTCTGGATGCGTCGCCTCGTGCCGAGCTCGTCGATTTGCTTGAAGGCCGTCCCGAACATGGGGTGGCGTTGCTGGTGCTGCGGCCGACAGTGGTGGTGGCGCCCGAGGTCACATACGTGAGTCTGGGGCGACGGCTCCGGTATCCAACAGCTATCTGCGCAACGATCAGTAGGGGATCAGATGAGACCATGTGAATCGGTCCGAGGTGCGCTCGGTTCAGCACCGGTGTCGCGCATCGACCGCCCGGACATCGAAACCAGTTGGCGCACCTCGCGCCGCATCAGTAACGGCAGTAAGACACTGCGGGCTGGGGTCGTGGGCCTCGGACGCCAGGCAATCAACGATCACCTGCCGGCACTCGCGCGGTCGCGCCATGTCGAGCTGGCCGCCGTCTGTGATGAGGACGCGAGGGCCGTGCGCGAGCAGGAAACCATGCACCAGGTGCCTGGCTTCGACGACTATCGCGCAATGTTCGACGCCGAGACACTCGACCTCGTGGTGGTCTGCGTGCCGCACGATGTTGGCCGGGCGGTGATCGAAGTAGCCGCGGAGCATCAGGTCCACGTCCTCAAGGAGAAACCGTTCGCCACCAACCTGATCGAAGCCATCGAACTGGCGCAGTTGTGCGAGCGATCTGGTATCGAGCTGATGGTCACGCTGCAACGGCGATTCAATCCGATCTACACGAGCTTCCCGCAGCTCGCTGACCAGATCGGCACGCCGTTTCTGATCGACGCCCGCTACACCGTCCACGTCGATGACCCCTCCGAAGGCTGGCGTGGGCAGACCGCCAAAGCGGGCGGCGGCTGCGTGATTGATATGGGCTACCACCTCATCGACCTGATCCTGTGGTACTTCGGATTGCCCGACAGCATCGCAGCCGAGCTGTCGGTCGGCGCACGACCGGACCGGTGCTATGACGCCGAAGACACCGCACTCATCCACTTCGCTTATGACAGCGGCCTCTACGGTTCGTTGCTGCTCTCGCGGTTCATCGGGCCGAAGACCGAAGAGATCCGGCTTGTCGGGTCTGACGGCGTCGTGCATCTGGAACGGGGCCGCATCCGCCGGCTGACGAACAGCGGCGAGGTCATCGAGTCGCTGCATCGTGAGCAAGCCTGGCCCTCGGCCGCGGCCTGCCAGATCGACTACTTCCACCGCGTCATCGATGGCGACCGGCCGAACCTCAGCGGTCCCGCCGAAAACCTGGATCACATGGCCTTTGTCTCCGCCTGCTACGAGGCCGCGCGCACCCGCAACTACGTCAATCCCAAGGAGCTGTTGTGACTTCACCTCTGGCGCTGCTCGGCGGGACCCCTGTCATTTCTGAGGCGGCACCGCATTTCTCATGGCCGCCACTGACAGTGGCCACCAGAATTGCCATCCTCGATCAGCTTGATGAAGGCATCTCGATCTATGACCGCTCAGGTGTCATCGCTCGACTCGAAGATGGACTCCAGCAGTACTTCGGCGCCCGCTACGCCGTCCTCACCAGCTCAGGCACCGCGGCACTGCACTCGATGTATGCCGCCTGCGGCATCGGGCCAGGTGACGAGGTGATAGTGCCGGCGTATACCTTCTTCGCTACCGCCACCCCGCTGCTGCACCTGGGCGCAACCCCCGTCCTGGGTGATTGCGACGCCAGCGGCAACCTCGATCCGGACGACGTGCCGAGACGTATCACAAAGCGCACCAAAGCCATCGTCGTCACACATATGTGGGGGATGCCAGCTCAGATTCGGCGCCTGAAAACTCTGGCGGACAGCCATGGTCTGCCACTGCTCGAAGATGCTTCCCACGCTCACGGGGCAAGCCTTGGTGGGCAGAAGCTCGGCACCTTCGGGCAAGCCGCCGCGTTCAGCATGAACGGCCCGAAGCCGCTGTCAGCAGGGGAGGGTGGCTTCGTCATTACTGATGACGAAGACGTCTACCATCGCGTCTTGCTGCACGGCCAATACAACAAGCGGTGCCGAAACGAAATCCCAGCGCACTCTGACCTCAGCCGTTTCGCCGTGACCGGTATGGGGCTCAAGCATCGCATCCATCCGTTGGCTGCAGCCATTGCCCTGGAGCAGCTGTCGCATCTGGATGAATACCTCGAAGGGCGTCAGCGCATCGCTGAGCACATCCACGACGAACTCCGGCAAGAGCCCGGTCTGACTGTCAATTGGCACGACCTGCAGGCGCGACCAGCCTGGTATGGGTTCACGATTGTCTACGACGACGCAATGTTCGACGATGTGCCGGTCGAGCGCTTCCACGCCGCGCTTCAAGCCGAAGGCTGCTACGAGATCGACCGGCCCGGATCGACTTGCCCCCTCAACCTCCTGCCGCTCTTCCAAGAGCCAGGTCCTCTGTTTGCAGGCTTCACTGGCAAACTGGCATACGCACCAGGCGACTATCCAAGGGCCGAATCTCTGCACCACGCCACGCTCAAACTCCCCGTGTGGCATCGAGACGAGGACCTACCACTCGTCGATCGCTACATCGAAGCGCTCCACAAAGTGACCACCCACCACGCCGACCTGAAAGGATAGGGCTCGATGATCGAGACACCACTGCTGGATACGTTGACACGGGAAGCCGACCAGGACGAGGTGCAACAACTCGTCGTCGGCGCCGTCGTCCAACACGGCGGCAAAGTCCTTCTGTTGCAACGCCCCGCCGACGACTTCATGGGCGGAATCTGGGAGCTTCCCAGTGGCAAGGTCGACCCCGGCGAAGCCATCGACCAAGCCCTGATTCGCGAAGTCAAGGAAGAAACCAGCCTTGAGGTAACCGCCATCACGAACTACCTCGGCAAGTTCGACTACCAGTCCGGCAGCGGCCGGAAAAGCCGACAATTCAACTTCACTGTCGAGGTCGGACACACCGAGCCCGTGGAACTCACCGAACACGACGCCTACACCTGGACCAGTCTGGCCGAGGAACCACCGGTCACGGACGCTGTGAAGAAGATACTGGCGCGCTACCGGGAAACCTGATCAGGTGCAGCTATACCCGGGCCCGGCCGTCGTCGCCCGTTGCGGCGAGCCGGTCGCCGGACTGTGCTATCGCCACCGCCCAGATGCGGCGTGCCTCTGTATCCAGCACTGTCGATTGGTCGGTGTCGGCGGTCGAATGGAGCCGGACTGTCCCGTCTCCGCAGGCCGCGGCGATATAGTGCGCTGCCGAGTCGAGGGACCAGACGCGTCCGTGTCCGATTTCGCGGCTCCGCCATGCCAGGTAGCGGGTATCGGAGGGCAGAGAATGCCCACCCGCCCCGGCACTGGGGTGAAACAACCACCGTCACCGACGGCATACACACCACCTACACCGCCTTGACCGCTAAGCGCGACAGCTGCTGCATCTCGTCGTTGCCGAGATGTTTCTGGATATGGCCGCCGCAGTGGCGCCCGAGAGCGCCGATTTGACGGATGCATCGGTCTGCTTCCTCGGCTCCTCTGAGAGCGATAGATCGTGCGAACCGGCGGGTACGCTGCGGTGGTCCGAATCGGGTTGGTGGACACAAGGGGAAGGAATCGACCAGTGATGGATGAGATCGACGTGGCGGCACAGGACGATCCGGAGTGGGTGGTGTGGTCGAGCCCCGAACGCATCGCGGGGGTGATCGACTGGCTGTTTACCGAAGCGCTGCCGAGGGTGCCCGCCGACTGGAAGACTCAGACCGGCTCGGCCAAGCCCATAGGTCCGATGCCATCGGGTGTTGATCGCTACAGCGACGAGATGGCGCTGCACTGGCTAGACCACGCCTTCGACTATTTCTTCGTCGACGAAGATGCGCTGTTCGACGCCGACAAGACAAAGTTGGTGGATGCGTTCGTGGCCTACATCGGCGAATACTTCGTCAGGCACTGCGACGGCCGCTGGATCAACGACCCCTCAATGGGCAGAGTGCTTTTCGCCGAGGACGGCCGACTTCAGAACTTCGGGCCGACGATCCGATACGACTGGACTGACGAAGCCGACTACCCGGTCAACATGCTGTTCGACTCGCCGGACGCGGAGTTCGGATCGGCCGTCGTGGGCGAGTGGTATTCGCGCGCCGTTGATTACGCCAAGGCCCATGGACTCGAGCATGAGGGCCTGGACCTACAACGAAAACACGGCCTGATCTAATCGGGGGTAGGGGGTCGGGGGATGCCTAGCGAGGAAGAAGAGCGTCGCCGACGGTATGTCGAGCAGGAGCGCCGGGAACAACGTGAGCGTTCCCGGCGTGGCCGTACCTCCCAGGACATCGGACGCTGGTTTCACTACGGCATTGCCGAGATGCGAGGTGAGACGCCCGACAGGGGTTGGCAGCACGAGGTGCCTCAGCAACTGGCTTCGGGCCGCCGCATCCACGACGCCGGCAGAGCAATAAACCAGTACGAATTTCGGGAGTACAAGGGCGCCAGGAGGCTCAAAGCCGACGACTTCACACTGAAGCAGATCAAGCTGGACCGCGAAGCCCTTACGATCGACAAAAGGGCCATGGGAGCTTGGATTGTCATCGAAGGTGCCCCGGACCAGGAGATTCGCAAAGCCCTCGATGACATGGTGCGCGACTTCGGTGACCGCTTCCGTGTTGAAGAGGTCACGCAGGAACAGGCGAGACAAGCCAAAAAGCTCGGCCGGGAACTGGAGCGCAGTCGAGAACAGCAACAGCCAGAGCTCTTCAAATCCTCGGAGCTTCGAGCAAAGGAAAGGATTCGCGAAGTCCAGAAAAAGGCCGCGGAGAGGGAGCGGACCCGAGCCGCTGCCAAGGAGGCCCTGGAGAAGCAGGAACGCGAGCGACAGATACGCGAAGAGCAGCAGAGGCAGCGCGAAGCCGTCGATCGGGTGGCCGAGCGCGTGCGCCTGGATCGGGAAGCTGCGGCCCGTGGGGAACATCCGGCTATGACCGGACACGAGGCCGCAGACATACTCCGCATCAACCGTCCGCCGCCGGGGGTTGAATCTCCCTTCCGGGAACCGCCACAGCCCACCCGCGGCGGAAGGGATGCCCCGGGCAGGGGCCGAGACCGAGGGGTAGAGCGGGGCCGCTAGCTGTGCTTGCTGAGGATCGAGGCCAGAGCGTCCTTGGCATCCCGACCGCCGAGCTGTGGCCACTTCTTGGCGAGCTGTTCTTCGGTCGAGGTGAGTCGCTTCCCGCCGGTCATCTCGGTTCGGTCGGGCCGTGGCCGGGCGCGGTGTCGAACCGGAGCAGGGGAACGTTGTAGAGGTCTGATTGCGGTTTTCGGGTCATGTCCGGTGTCAAGACTTCGATAACGAGCATTTCGGTGAGGAATTGGACGGTAGCGCCGAGGAGGTGGCTGGTGTAACCGGAGGCGGCGTGTTCCTTGAGTCCGATCGCGACGTGAATGTGTGGTTTGAGTTCGCCGCTGTCGGGGGCGTACGCGAGGGTTCCGCCTCCGAATGCTTCGACGTTGCGGAGATGAACTTTGGACCAGACGGGGGCGGCGGGGTCGTCGAGGCGGTCACAGGCGCCGACGAGGTCGACCTCGCTGAATCCGGCAATGAACGAGGGAATGTAACCCTGACGGATGTGGTGAGTGCGGCAGAACTCGTCGAGGGCGGTGTAGAAGTCGTCGCCGTGGTCGAAGACGAGGCCGAAGGAGCGTCCGAGGCGGAGTTCGTGGGCGCGCATCGTCAATGCTCCTTGCGTAGGTGGTCAGGCCAGGGCCAAGCATCTGGGTCGGCGTAGCCGCCGGAGACGGCGAATGCGTCGGCGATGACGGCCCGGTCGACAGTGAGCCCTAACAGGGTATGCAGCAAGATACGGGCCTTCAGTGGATCGAGATATCCGGCGCGTATCAAGCCCCGGGCGAGGAGGTCTTGCTCCGATCCTGGGAATCCGTAGGTAGCTGACAAGACTGTCCCGGCGCCGGCGCGTGAGGCCAGGACTACCGGAACTCTGGCAGCGAGCTCGGTGAGGATATCGACGAGGTCGGCCGGGACGTGGCCGGCACCGAACCCGGCGACGACGAGCCCGGAAACATTCCCGGAGAGGGCACGTAGACCTGTGCCGGTATCGCCGAGCGTCACGGTGACGATAGGGATATGTGGTGATGGAATAGCCCGTGCCGCTGTCGGTAGAGTCGGTCGGTGTAAGCGGCGGTTGAGCAGGCAGGGCCGATTTTCGGTGAGGAAGCCCAGCGGACCTCCGTTGGGGGAGGAGAAGGTGGCGGTGCTGGTGGTGTGAGTCTTACGGACCCGGTGTGCTGCGTGGATTTCGTCGTTGAACACCACCAGGCAGCCCTGGCCGCGCATCGTGGGATCGGCTGCGGTGAGGGTCGCGGCGAGGATATTGGCGGGGCCGTCGGCGCCGGCCAGCGTCGGGTTACGCATGGCTCCTGTGACGACCACCGGAAAGTCCGGGGTGTGGAGCAGGTCGAGCAGGTAGGCGGTTTCCTCGATGGTGTCAGTGCCCTGGGTGATGACCGCACCGTCGATATCGTCGCGTCGGGAGGCGATCTCGCTGGCGAGAGCAGCGATATCGGCCGACGTCAGACTGGCACCGGGCTTGTGCCGGAAGTCGACAGTGTCGATCGCAATACCCGTGGTGGCCAGCCCGGGGACGGCCGCCAAGAGTTGTTGCGCCGACAAAGTCGGAGTCACAGTGCCGCCGCCGGTATCGGTCATGGCGATGGTGCCACCAAGGGCGAAAACGGTGACACGGCGTGGAGATTCGACGGTAGGCACTCTAGCAGCCTAACGACCGGCGGCGTCGAGGCTGGAAAGGAAGGTGCATGCCTGGTCGAGACCAGCGGTCGACAGCAGTCGACTGCGCGGGGCACACAAACCGGCGATCCCGCTGTCGGCAAACTCAGTTGCCCGGCGAACCAGCCAACTCCAGTCCAGATCGAGGTAATCGGCCAACGCCTGAAGCCGGTCACGCGGTGATGCACCGGGCAGGACAGTGCGCGATCGTGCCCATCGGATCGCGTCATCGAACTCGCGCAGAGTCGGTCGGCGGTCGGTGACGTCGACCTGCCAGATCCGGTCGGTGTTGACCCAGTTGGCCACCAACGCGCGGTGGTTGCGGTCGAGGACGAACCCGGGAGTGGTCGTGTACTCGGGTTCGGAGCAGATGACAGTGGTGACACCGGTGGATTCGTGTAGGACCGCCGCGAGGAGTAGCAGTATCCGCTCAGGTCGTCCGGAATGATGGACGGCGGCGGGAGGGACGCAGAATGCGCGTACGGGCCGGTCGGAGTCCGGGCTGCTCGTGGCATGCAGATACCGGTACTTGTGTCCGAACAGCAGCCACGTGCTCGCCTCTTCTCCACGCTGTTCCCGGCTCCAGAACTGTGGAGTGTCGGTTAACGTGTCAGCGTTTCGCAGGATATGGCGAGCACAGACCTCCGAGCCCAGCCACATCCTCGACACCGGGGACAATTCGGCGCCGAGATCGCGCCCCAAGGCCAGATGCGGGTCGGACGTCCTTGCTTCCAGCAGCCCGACCACTTCGGCCAAGTCGGCGTCGTCATCCAGCAGCGCGCTGTCCAGGCCGGTCACAGCCCAAATGATGGCAAGTGTGAAATCATCGAGCACGTATGCGCGAGGGAACAGCAGCGGCGCCTCCGGCGAGGTGGTCGCCAGCCGGGCCCGAACTCGGCGGCGATCCATCACATAGCGACGCGGCTGATCAGCATCGTCGATGTGGGCGACCACCACCGATCGCCCCGAGCCGGACAGTGCCGGATACCGAGCCGTTCCGGTCGGCGCAGCAGCCACGATACGACCGCGATCAGGCACCGCCGCAACAACGACAGCCGGAATATCCGCCCCGGCGAAGAACCGACCCGCAGGCATGCGCAAGAAGGGAAGACGGGAGCCATCCAACCATCCGTGCGAGTCGGCGAATTCCTCTGCCGCGACGCCTGATTCGGGGTACTCGACTCCCGGAGGCAACCACGAGCCAAAGGGTTTGACAGTGCTGTCCGATCGGGCGGGAATAACGGGCGCGTTGTACTGCCGGCCGGTGGTTTCCGGTTGAAACAGTTCGGTGGCGGTGTGTCCGGGCAGCATTTTTTCCAGGATGCGGCAGTGGTGGGGGTAGGGGAGTCCTTTCACGTCGCCGGAGAGCCAGCGGTG
>NZ_JBEXLL010000127.1:0-9060 GCF_040609955.1 Nocardia sp. NPDC004568 | reverse complement strand
GGCACCGGGCCTGGTATCGACGGCTGGCACTGGATGCGGAGGCCGGATGGATCAGCCCTGCGCAGCCCGGCTGGATCGCTCGGCTCGAGCGCGAGTACCCCGATCTCCGGGAGGCTCTCGAATCCGCGCTGGCCGAGGACACCGAGGAGGCGGCGGACGCGGGCCTGGATACGGCTTCCGCGCTCTGGGAGTTCTGGGTGTTCCGCGGTTTCCACGGGGAGGCGCGGTCCTGGATCGGACAGCTCCTCGCCCACCCCAGCGTTCGATCGATACCCGACCGGGTGAAGGCACTGCGCGCCGCCATCGACCTGGCGGCAACCCAGGGTGACTTTCGGTCCGCGGCAAGGCTGCTGCAGGAGGGTCTGGCGCTGATCGAACGTCACCCCACGCCGGTATCGCAGGCGCAGATGAACCACGCCGCAGGCGTATTGGCCCTGCTCAGTGGCGATCCCGCGCGTGCTGCCGCACTGCTGGAGGCTGCCATCGAGGTCTACCGGTCAAACCTCACCGGTCATCTCCATATCCACGCGCTGACCTTGCTGGGCCTGACCTATGAGATGCGCGGCGAAACGGAGAAGGCGATCGAGCATCAGCAGCGTCTGATCGATATCACTGGACAGTGCGGCGGAGTCCTCTATCGCGCGCTGGCCCTGCGGAGTATGGGCGTCGCCGAATGGCGACGCGGCAATATCGACCGTGCGGAGGAGCTGATAGAGGAAGCCCTGCGAGTCGATCGCCCACTGAACAGCCACCTGGTACTGACGATCTGTTTGGAAGCGCTGTCATGGATCGCCTGTCACCGACACGAAGCCGAGCGGGCGGCAGTGCTCATGGGAGCGGCGGGCCACCTGTGGCCGGCCGGCGGCAGCCGCGAGCGCATCTTCGCCACCCTGTCGCACTTCCACGAGGAGTGCGAGCAGGCGGTGCGCAAGACGATCGGAGACAACAGGTTCAGTGCTGCCTTCGACCGCGGCCGCAAGATGAGCGCCACCGCGGCGCGGGCATACGCGCTTCGCGAGCAATCGACCAGTACGACCGCCGGAGCGCATGCGAGCACATCGTTGACCAAGCGGGAACGGCAGGTTGCCGCGCTGGTCGCCCGAGGGCTGAGCAACAGGCAGATCGCGACCGAACTGGTGGTCTCACCCCGCACTGCCCAAGGACACGTCGAGAACATACTCGCCAAACTCGGCTTCACCTCCCGCGCGCAGATCGCGGCCTGGATAGTGGACCAGCACGATGAGAGCTGATCTGTGTGTTCTCGCGGAGCGGTGTCGGTCGGTGCGGGGGCCGCGCCCGGAAATCCCGGCTACGATTCGCGGCAGGAATTCCCAGTGACCGATAGTGCCGCGCACGACGAACTCGTCGGCGAACTCGATGGTGATGTAGAAGTAGTTCGCGGCGGTACATGTCTGTCCGCCGTTACCGAACTTCGCGGGCATGGCTCCGTTGACAGCCGCGACGACACCGACATCGGCTGCCACGATAAATGTTCCCTGCACAGCGCTGATGACCGCCGGTGGGCCGAGCGCTGATCCACCCCGCCCCGCGGAGTCCTGAGTCGGGACCCGCAGCAGTCGAGTCCGTACCGTCAGATGAAATCCATTACCGTGCTGCGAGGACGACTTCGAACCGGCAGTGCCTCGAGTGCCCTTTCAAGGTCGCAGGGGAATCGGTGACAGACAGCCGATGTTCATCGCCCTCGACGGGCACTCGGCAAGCCTTTGAACGCGTCCGGAGTGATCCGTCTTTCGTGACCGTGACATCAGTCGAGCAGCGCAGCCCCCGGGCAGGCCAGCCGGTTCCGGCTCGTCCGAGTCTGGAAGCGGGCGGCTGGAATGCCGCCGCCGAGCCAGGCAGGCGTGGCCGACTGATGCCCGCCGAGTGTCGAGCTCAGGTCCTGCAGCAGGACCCGGTCGCCAGCGCGCGATATTGACCTACACGAATATTCGCGAATACGCTCGGGAACAACCGGATTCGTTTACCTCAGCGCACTTACCGGCACCTCAGCCGACCCTGGCACCACGCCCCTCACCCACAGATCTCGCACCCACCACGCCTGAGCCTCGAGCCACCAAGGAGAATCAGCTATGGCCAAGTCCCGGGTCTCGTCCCGCTTCCTGATGCCTCCGGAGGAGGTGCTGCGGGCTCGGGAGAAGTTGGTGCTGGACCATTTCCACGACGAGGTCGCCCAGGACTGGGACGCGACCTTGTCGACCTTCCCGCACCCGCACTACGAACTGATTGCCCAGATGCTGGTGCACGACGGTGACTCGGAGGTGCGGGAATATTACACCGACACCCGTGTTGCGTTTCCGGACCAGCACCACGAGCTGATCGCGTTCCGGCACAGCCCGGACGCGGTGATCGTGGAGTTCTGGCTGCTCGGTACCCACAAGGGTTTCCTGGGGCAGATCCCGCCGACCGGGTCGACGCACCGCACCCGGATGACGGCCTTCTTCATCTTCGACGAGAACGAAAATCTGGTGACCGAGCGCGTCTACTTCGACCAGCTCACCATTGTGAAGCAGTTGATCGGTGGTCTGGACAAGAAGAGTCCCAAGGGTCTGTTGAAGCTCGCGCGCGTCGTGAAAGGGATCCTGTCCATGTCGGGTGGCGTGCCCGACCCTCGGCTCCTCGACACCACTCCACCCGAGGTCGGCAGCTGACTACCGCGATTATTGCAAGAGCTACGCACCCGGCACTGCCACTTCGTGCGGTGGAAGTGTTCGGCTGGACCACGAGAGCAGCACACGCACAGTGAAGATCATCCATCTCAACTGCGGGACGATGCGCCCGTGGGGTACGCCCGACGGGTTGGTGTGCCATGTCCTGCTGTTGGAAACCCGCTCAGGGCTGGCGCTCGTGGACTCCGGTCTCGGTCTTCACGACCGGGGGGCACCGGCTGCCCGGTTCGGTCCTGCCCGGCACTTCGTCCGCCCGGTTTTCAGCGAAGACGAGACAGCAATCCGTCAGATCCAGGCGTTGGGCTACGACCCGCACGACGTACGCGACATCGTGCTCACGCACTTCGACGCGGATCACACCGGGGGACTGGCCGACTTCCCTTGGGCCCGTGTCCACCTGACCGCGCAGGAGCAGGAGGCCGCGCTCCATCCCCGGGGAGTGGTCGAGCAGGGCCGCTATCTGCCTGCCGTCCGAGATCACCGACCGGAGCTGATCCCTCATCAGCCTCGATCCGGCGACGCCTGGCTCGGCTTCGACACCGCCGAACAGCTCACCGAGATTGACGACGGGATCGTGCTGATCGCGCTGCCGGGTCACACCCGCGGTCACGCAGCTGTCGCGGTCGACGGCGGCCACCGATGGGTGTTGCACGCGGGCGATGCTTTCTATCACCACGGCCGGCTCGCAGGTACGTCCTCGCCGCTGTCCCTGCGGATCATGGAACGTGCGCTCGCCCATGATTGGAGTAGAGTCCAGGCCAATCACGTCCGCCTAGGTGAGCTGTGGACCAGCGCCGAGTCGGATATTCAGATGGTCAACGCCCACGATCCCTATCTCTTCTACAACTCCGTTGGACCTGGCGGGCCCGGCGTATGAACGCCGTACGCCCGGGGTCTACGCCCGGGTCCCAGCAGCCGGCCGGTCCGGTCCCCACCGCTGCCGCCGGCGCAACTCGATGATGCGATCCTCGGCCGCAGGGGTGTGCGCTGCGGGCATCGGTGCGGGCGTGAGCTGCGATCGGTCAGCCCGTCACGGCCATAATCGTGGAACCGGCTGATCCATTTGCTCACACACTTGCGTGAAATTCCCATCGCTGCGGCGGTGTGGGCTTGCCGCCACCCGGCTCAGTGGCGTTCCACGATCAGCAATCGGCCGTGGAAGGTGGTGCGGGCGTCACGGTGGGACACGAGAGCCTCCTGCGGTAGGGCGTCACCTTCGACAAGCCACACTCCACCCGGAGGCTCTCCCTACTTCAACCCGGCGCGCCTGCTACCAACGTCCTGGCCGAGTACACCTAACCGGTATCGCGGCAGACGTCGTCAGTATCCGAGTGCTGCGATGCTGCTTCTGCTCCGCGTTGCCCCACATTCGGGCTGCGAGCGAAAACGACGTGGGGCGGAGCACCGGCGGCTTCTCGAAGAACCGGTAGCGCCAGAGCGCACTGGCAGTTGATGGGGAGTGCAGCCAGGGCGCGCTGTATGGGCCGGACGCCATTCGAGTTCGCCGGTGGGAACGGCGAGTTCGAGCTCGGGAAGTGCGTCGAGCAATTCGGTTGATGGCACCGATCCGCCTGGACGTACCCTACCGACGGGCAAATCGACCGGTCCCGGCGAGGCTCGCCGTCTCACTCCGTAGTTCCCGGCGATGGTGAACCCGTGCTCGAAGATTTGACAGGTGACCGTGCCTTGGAAGCCGACTCCACAGCTGGCGTAGCCGAAGGATGTCTATGTCCCTCCGGCAGGACTCTTGCATCGCCCGGATACGTGAAGGTGGGCGCATCGGAGGCGACGTACCGGGCCGGTTCGCCGCTGGATCCCGCGGCCGAGGAGCTCGCTCGATGAGCGCAATGACGGCCCGTGCGGTTGCAAGAAGCCTGTGGGGCCGATCGACCTCACCGGCTCTACTCCTGGCTCACACCGTCGGATCCCACGGGGCCCGGCTGCCGCGTGGTTGGTCTTCGGCCAGTTCGACGCGCTCGATATCGCGGACGATGAGCGGGTGGCCGACTACGGCCGACTGCGATAGCCACGGCGACTTCCGGATCGACAAGCTGAAGTGGCGAGCCAACCGATGGCTCCGCCGCATGCGGACAGCGGGCGGTCCGCAATCCGCCCGCCGCTCGACCCTTCGACACACGGCCTACTTTCCGCTTCCCGTTCCGATGGGCAGGAACAGAAGGGGAATTCTGACGCCGGGAAAGGTGAATGATGGGAGCGGCATGGGTGGGCCTGGCTCGGGGTCGTCATCGTAGTAGTGCTGGTGATGGTGATGGTGATGGTGATGATTATCGCGGCGTGGCCCACGGTCACCGCGGTTGCCATCTCGATCGGCCGCTTCGAATTCGTCGGTGGCAGTGGGTGCCTGCGCATCTGAAAGCGCGGGAGCGGCGGTCAATACGCAAGGAACGTTAGCGAGTGCGGCGGATATCGCCATACCCGCGGCCAGTCGACGAATCTGTGAAGTGGGTATTCGGTTCATATTTCCTCGATCGGTTTCGCTGCCGATTGCGGGTATGGCCAGCGGTTGGATTGCCGGGAAGCGGAGGTACCCGAATAGTGTACCGTTGGATAACGGCATGATCATGACTGGGAATGCCGCGCGACCGCGTGCGGATGTCACCCGCGCTCCAGGTGGTGGTTCGTGCGCAGTTCGGCGACCGGCTCCGCGCCGCCTGCTGTGAGCAGTAGGTGACGGATGCCACGCTCCGCCAGCGGGATGTCGGGACAACTGGCGACCCAGTCCTCCAGCGCCGCCGGTGAGGAGGACCGTCCCTTGCGGATCCGGTACCGATCCGTCGGGGGGAGGGTGTCAGCGACGGGTGTGGTCAACGCTACGCCGATGAGCAATGAGGTCGATCGTGGGTAGAGTCGCCGCCGCGCGCCTGTCGACCACGGCTCAGATGCCGGGCCGCGAGTCACTTATGTCCGCTTACGCCGAGCAGTGGGCAGGCGCGGCGGGGCCAGTAGTGACTGCACTGTGGCGGTGGTGACCGAGGCTCCCTGGGTCGGCGCCAGCCGTCCGGCACGGACCTCCTCGGCTGCACCTTGTAGCACATAGTGGATCGCGCTGACCAGCCATGTCAGTGGGAGATCGGTGCGGAACACGCCCTCGCGGCGGCCGCGATCCACGAGGGCGGTGACCCGTTCGGCGGGTGTGGCGTGCAGTTCGCGCACTCGCGCCGCCGAGACGTGACCGTCCGCCGCGGCCAGCAGGATCGAGGATTCGGCGAGTAGTCGCCAGCTCGAGGCGAGCAGTCGCGTGAGCGCTCGAGCGGGGTCCCCGGTCAGATCGACTGTCTCCAACGTCTGTTCACCCAAGCGCAGTGCCTCGGCCAGCGCGGCTTCCACCAGTGCTCCGCGGGTGCGGAAGTGCCCGTACACCGTCATCCGTCCCACGCCCGCCGCGGCGGCGACATCCTCAACGCTCGCCTCGGGGTCCGCACTCAAACAGATTCGTGCCGCCTCGGTGATGCGGGCGATATTGCGTTCGGCATCCGCGCGGCGCCTGCGCGGTGCGGGGTCGGGGTCGGGGTCGGCCATATCCTCACCCTACTCGTACAGGGAAATACGAGTTACACTGGTTAAGTCGTACTTAGATGTACGACATATTGCCGGAGGTTGTTTGATGTCCGTTCACGAACCAGGCTCTGTCCGCGGCCCCTCCGAGGAGGCCGCGTCCGATGCCGCACCGGCGCCGCGACGGTGGATGATCCTGGGTCTGCTGGCAGTCGCGCAGTTGATGCTCATCCTCGACATCACCGTGGTCGCGCTGGCTCTGCCCCACATCCAGACCGATCTGGAGTTGAGCCGGGAGGCCCTGACCTGGACCGTGAGTGCTTACACGCTGGCCTTCGGTGGGCTGATACTGCTCGGCGGACGCCTGGCCGATGTCGTCGGTGCGAAACCGATGGTGCTGGCCGGATTGACGGTTTTCACCCTCGCCTCACTCGGTGTGGGTCTCGCGGAAAACGGCACCGTGCTCTTGGGCGCCCGCATCGGGCAAGGTATCGGTGCCGCGATCTTGTCACCGGCCGCACTGTCGCTGGTGGTGATCTTGTTCAGCGGCACCGACCGCAACAAGGCATTGGGCGTCTGGTCGGCCCTAGGGGGTGCCGGTGCCGCGCTCGGCGTGTTGCTGGGAGGATTCCTGGTCGCCGGTTTTGGCTGGTCCTGGGTGTTCTTCATCAACGTCCCGATCGGATTTGCGATCATCGCCGCCCTGACTCGTATGCTGCCGCGTACCCCCGGTAACTCCGCTCGTCTCGATGTCCTCGGTGCCGTGCTCGCCACAGCGTCGTCGACCGTACTGGTGTACGCGCTGATCACCGCGGGTGATCATGGCTGGATCACCGTCCGTACCGGTGTCCTGCTGATCACGGCCGCGCTCGGTTACACGGCGTTCGCCGTGCGGCAGCGTCGCGCCCGGACACCTCTGATCAGTCTCGCGCTGCTCACCCGGCGCTCGGTTCGCACCGGAATCGTACTCATCTTCACCGCGACCGCGCTGATGATCGCGGTCTTCTTTCTCGGCACCTTCTACTTTCAGCACGCGCGCGGGTACAGCGCACTCACCAGCGGACTGCTGTTCCTTCCTGTTGCACTGGCAACCATGGCCGGCGCTGACCTGACCGGCCGCGCGCTGGCCGGTGTCGGTATACGCCCACTCGCGGTGGGAGGACTGATACTGGCCACAACCGGAATGGCGATCCCAGCGCTCTCCCTGCACCCGTTGGCCGTGGTCACCGGCATCGCCATCGCTGCCGCCGGAACCGGCGCACTGTTCGTGGTCGCGTCGGCCACTACCCTGAGTCAGGTCGAGCCAGCGGAAGCCGGCATTGCTTCAGGAGTTCTGAGTACATTCCACGAATTCGGAGCTTCCTTCGGAGCCGCAGCCGTATCCAGCGTCGCCGCCGCCGCCATCACCGGCAGTGACTTCGATGGTTTCGGCGGCGGATTCGTGCTTGCGGCCGCCGCCGCGCTCACCGCCGCCGTGCTCACCGCGCTACTCACCCGCCCCGGCGCATCCGACAAAGCCTGACTCCCACATCGGCCCCGGCCCACACATGCTGCGGTCGAGACCGGACCAACCGGTTCGACGACCTCGACTGCGCCCTCCACCGCCTCGCCGTTCCACGGCCTCCTCCGAGGTGGAAAGCAAAGGAGAAACCCGTATGGCCCCTGACAGTTACCTCATTCGGCCGGCCGCGCGAATCGCCTACCAGTTCCACGGCTCCGGCTCGCCGGTCGGATACGCCCACGGTGTCCCCCTCAGCCGCGCAGCGGTGCGCCGGCTCGGCCTGTTCGATATCGACGCGCTCGGCTTCGGCCGACGGCTGCTCACCTATGACCAGCGTGGACACGGTCGTTCCACCGGACGGCCGGTGACCGAAGACTATCGATTCGAAAACTTCACCGCCGACCTGCTTGCCCTGCTCGAAGAACTAGACCTCGACGAACCCATGGACTTCGTGGGCTCTTCACTAGGAGCCGATTGCGCACTGCGAGCCGCCATCGCCGAACCTCACCGCTTCCGGCGGCTGGCGTTGCTGATCCCGCCCGCCTCCGGAGAAACCGGACCGGACCGAGCCACCCGCTGGTACTTCGACACCGCCGAGCAAATCGAAGAACTGGGTGCGGCGCAGTGGCGCCGAGCCGCGGCCCACGCCGAGCCGCTGCCCATCTTCGCCGAGTACCCGCAGTTCGACCTCACCCCGGACGTGGCCGATGAGCTCCTTGTCTCGGTTTTGCGGGGGGTCGGGAGCTCGGAGCTGCCACCCGATGAAGCGATCTCGACCATTCACCAGCCCACCCTAATCCTCGCCTGGGACACCGATCCGCTACATCCGGTGACCACTGCGGAACGACTACACGAACTGATTCCCGCCTCGACATTGCAGGTGGCGACTTCGGTCAACGAAATCAAAACCTGGACCCGGCGAGTCACAGACTTTTTCGCCGACTGAGAGCCCCTCACAACGGTCGCCGATCGCTCCACCAGGGACTGTGGATTTAGAGAAAAGGTGCCCTGAACTGCAATAATTCGGCTCCGTTGCCTCAAATCGGCAATTCAGCCACAAGATCGTTTTGGACACACCCGCCCCGGTGACGGAAAACCAGTGGCTGGGTGTGACCTTCCGGACGTCGAAGACGCTCCTGCGATTCCGCGAGGGACACCCGTATCTGCCACACGGTACGCGCCTCATGTCGGCCAACGACGATCAGCGGCGCGAGTTCTACCGACTACGGCGGCGCGAGAACAACGAAACGGACTTTGTCTACTGACTGGGCCCCGATGGCGGATCCACCGATCATGCGAGTTGCGGTTGGTTGAACTCGGTCGGTGTCCATCGCTGCCGGAACGCTTCGGGAGTGA
>NZ_JBEXLL010000126.1:0-9190 GCF_040609955.1 Nocardia sp. NPDC004568 | reverse complement strand
TCAGCCCACGCTACCGACCGAAGGCTCCACCCGAACCCTCACCGGACACAACCTCGACCCGCGGCTTGACAAGAAACATAGGGACACCCCCCCCCCGCTGATCCATCTCCTCGGCGAAACCGATCGCCGCGTCCCGGGTGGACTCCCGGACGCCCGACACCGAAACGAGCAGCTCAGCGTGCATGTACCGACAATGGCAGCCGCAGGTGTCCGTGGCGTGCAGTGCCGATGACCTACGCGTGCAGGTCCGGTGACCGGCCCGTGGAGCGGATATGGCCGGGCGGCGAACAGCGGGACACGATCCGGTCGCCGCCCGGCGGGCCTACTTCTCCCCGAGCCCGACGGTGTCCAGCACCCAGGCGTACTCGAAGGCGACCTCGCGCCATTTCTCGTACCGCCCGCTGACCCCGCCGTGCCCCGCACTCATCTCGGTCTTGAGCAGCAGTGGCGAATCACCGGTCTTGGTGGCGCGTAGTTTGGCGACCCATTTCGCCGGTTCCACATACAGCACCCGGGTGTCGTTGATACTGGTGATCGCCAGGATCGCCGGGTATTCCTTTTCCTGGACGTTCTCGTAGGGCGAATACGACTTCATGTATTCGTAGACATCCTTGTCCTCCAGCGGATTTCCCCACTCGTCCCATTCGATCACCGTCAGCGGCAACGAGGGATCGAGAATCGAGGTGAGCGGGTCGACGAAGGGCACATTGGCCAGCACCCCGGCGAACAGCTCCGGCGCGATATTGGCGACCGCGCCCACCAGCAACCCGCCCGCACTGCCACCGTCGGCGATCAAGCGATCAGGCGCGGTGGTCCCGTTGTCGACGAGATGCCGCGCACAGGAGACGAAATCGGTGAAGGTGTTCTTCTTGGTGAGGGTTTTTCCGTTCTCGTACCAGAGCCGGCCCATCTCACCGCCGCCGCGCACATGGGCGATCGCGAAGACCATACCGCGATCGAGCAGCGACAGCCGCGACACCGAGAAACCCGGGTCCATACTCGCTTCGTAGGAGCCGTAACCGTAGAGCAGCAACGGTTTCGGGCCGGTGACGTGCTCGGTATCGCGCCGGGCGACGATCGAGATCGGAATCCGGGTGCCGTCCGCGGCCACCGCCCAATCCCGGCGCTGCACATAATCTTTCGCGTCGTAGCCGCCGAGCACCGGCTGTTCCTTGCGCAGCAGCAGCGCACCGGTCCCCACCACGTAGTCGAAGACCTGGGTGGGTGTGATGAACGAGGTGAGTCCGAGTCGCAGCGTGGGTTGATCCCATTCCGGACAGGAACCGAGCCCGGCGCTGTAGAGCTCCAGCTCGAATTCGAGCTCGCGCAGTTCACCGTAGCCGTCCGCGGTCAGCGGCCACACCGCCACCCGGGGCAAGGCCTCGCGCCGATAGCCGAGCACCAGCTGCCCGGCGAAGGCGTCGACATCCTCGAGCCGCACGTCGTCGCGGTGCCCGATGAGGGTGCGCAGCCGGGACGGGTCATCGGCCGGCGCCTCGGCCAGGACGAAGTTCTCCGCCTTCACCCCGTCCACGACATCGTTGTGCAGGATCAGGAAGCGGTCCTCGCCCGCCACCACCGCGTGCTCCGCCGAGTACTCGACTCCTTCGCGGCGAGGTAGCAGCACCCGGAACTCACCGGTCGGATCATCCGATTCCAGCACCCAGCCCTCGGTGGTGATCTTGGACCCCACCCAGATCATCAGATACTTCTCCGACCGAGTGGCCCCCACGCTCACCCAGTAGCGCTCGTCCGGCTCGTGGAACACCCGCACATCCGCGGCCGAGGTGTCGCCGAGCCGGTGCCGCCACACCGTATCGGGCCGCCAGGATTCGTCGACGGTCTGATAGAAGACATGGCTGCCGTCCAGCGACCAGGTGGCGCCGGGCGCGGTCCGCGGGATCTCGTCGCCGAGCAGCTCCCCGGTGCGCAGATCCATGAATCGCAGTGTGTAGCGCTCGTCGCCGGCGGTGTCCACCGAGAACGCCAGCAGGTTCCCGTCGTGGCTCACCGAGAACGCACCGAGCGCGAAGAATTCATGGCCTTCGGCCAGCACATTGCTGTCCAGCAGGACCTGCTCGCCGGGTATCTCTGTCCCGGCCTCGAGCTGCGGCGGCGTCCAGGCATCGATACCGGCGGCGTTCGCGTCGATCGGGCACCGGCAGTGCACGCCGTACTGTTTGCCTTCGTAACTGCGCGAGTAGTACCAGTACTCGCCGAGCCTGGTCGGCACCGACAGATCCGTTTCCTGGGTGCGGCTCTTGATCTCGTCGAAGATCTTCTCGCGCAGCGGTGCGAGATGCGCCGTCCGGGCCTCCGTATAGGCGTTCTCGGCCTCGAGGTGGGCGATGACCTCGGGGTCCTCCTTGTTCCGCAGCCATTCGTACTCGTCGACGAACCGGTCGCCGTGGTGGACCCGCTCGGACGGAACCCTCTTCGCCGTCGGCGCGACCGCCGCGGCCGCCGCGTCGGTTACCGGACTACCACTGTCAGCCATGGCCACCACCGTAGCGGCCCGCACGCGGGCACCGGCGGAGACCGCATCCGGCGGGCAGCGGCCGAAAGGATCAGGCGCCGATCGCGGGGCCGATGGTCGGCCAGGACGCCTTCAGATGGTCGTTCCAGTACGACCACGAATGCGTGCCGACCGGGCTGTAGTCGACCCGCAGCGGCAGTCCCGCCGCCCGCGCCTTGTGCTCGAACGAGATCACACAGGCGTCGACCGCGAATTCGATCGGCCCGCCGAGCACGATGTTCTCCGGCAGCTGGGGTTTGAGCTCCAACTCGTGCGGCCCGGGCAGACCCGTACCGGTCGACAGGAACAGTGTCTTACCGCGCAACCGGTCCAGCATGAGCGCCGGATCATGCGCCGCCCAGTCGGGGCCGCCGGCGGGCCCCCACATATTGTCCGGGTTGCCGCCCCTGGTCATGATGGAGAACTGCACCGCGCCGGCCGCCATCGCGGTATCCGGGCAGGCGCTGTATCCGGCGACCGCGGTGTAGAGCCGCGGATGCCGGGCCGCGAGGATATAGGCGGCGTGCCCGCCCATGGACAGCCCGCCGATCGCGTTCTGCCCGTCACCGGCGAAATTGCTGTCGATGACCGGCGGCAGCTCCTGGGTCAGGAAGGTCTCCCACCGATAGCGGCCCAGGCCCGGATCGTCGCGCTGCCAATCGGTGAAATAGCTGGCCTTACCACCGACCGGGAGGACCACATTGACGTTCTTGCCGAGGAAGAAACGTTCCGCCTCGGTGGCATTGGTCCAGGTGCTCTGGTCGACGCCCGGATCGAGCCCGTCCAGCAGGTAGTAGGTGGGCCGGCTGCCGCCCCCGGCCGGATGCAGCACCTGCACCTGCACGACCTGACCCATGGCGGGCGAAGAGACGAAAACCGCCGAACGGGTCGGGCCGAGTTCATCGATCCGGACGACCTCGGCCGCGGCGGCCGGCGCGGGTGGGAGGACAGGGAGCCCGGCGGCCGAACCGATCACCCCCAGCATCAGTACAGCTATTCGAAAACACCGCACGATCGCACCTCCCTGGCCCGCCCCGGAAACTAGCTCATGCCCATGCTCACCATCTCGCTCGGCGATCCCGCACTGTCAGCATATTCACAGCAAACATGCCGACCATAGTCGACAAACGATCTTACGTGTCCGTATCGATACGATTCCGCGAAATCACCCGAGCGGGTGGACCCCCTGGCTCACCGCCTTCGCTCCAGTGCGCCCCGGATGGAACCGGCCAGATAGTCCAGGTCCGCCCGCGGCAGCGTGCGCGGCCGTCCCCGCAAACCGAACCCGTCCCCCGGGGTCCGGGGGATCACGTGCAGATGGACGTGGAACACCTCCTGCCCCGCGGTCACCCCGTCGGCCAGGAAGAAGTTCACCCCGTCGCAAGCCACCTCGCTGTCCCGCAACGCTGCCGCCAGCAGCTGCCCCACCTGGAACAATTTCCCACCGAGTACCGGGTCGAGTTCGGCGAGCTCCCGCGCCGGTTTCTTGGGCACCACCAGCAGATGCCCCGGCGTCATCGGCCGGATATCCAGGAACGCGAGCACATCGTCGTCCTCGTACACCCGGCTGGCCGGCGCCCGCCCGGCGATGATGTCGGAGAAGATCGAATACGGATCCATAGCTGTGTATATTCGCGCGCCGCCGGCGCGCGGGGTAGAGGGCCCCTCGGTCCCGTCGCTGCCCTACGCGAAAGGAATCGAAGGCCGGGTCACTCGTGGCGCTTGCGTCAGCATGCGGTCAGGACCTCGGATGCCGACGCAACCCGCATACGCCGAGTCCTACAAGACACCCCCGAAGGGTCGGGGCCCCGAAGGCGGCGTCGGAAACTCAGAGGATCGGCGACGGCGTATACCGCGCCGCTTCCGGGTACACCGAGGTCAGCTCGGCCACCTGCGCCACCACGTCCGCCACCTGCGCGCCGGCCGCTCCGATGAACGCCGACTTCTCCGCCAGCGCGGCATCCAGGGCCGCCCGGTCCAGGGGCAACCGGTCGTCGGCGGCCAGCCGGTCCAGCAGATCGGGTTCGCGGCCCTGCTCCCGCATGGCCAGCGCGACCGCCACCGCGTGTTCCTTGATCACTTCGTGCGCGGCTTCCCGGCCGACCCCGGCCCGGACCGCGGCCATGAGAATGCGCGTGGTGGCGAGGAACGGCAGGTAGCGGTCCAGTTCGCGGGCGATCACCGCCGGGTAGGCGCCGAATTCGGCCAGTACGGTCAGGAAGGTTTCCATCATGCCGTCGATGGCGAAGAAGGCGTCCGGCAACGCGACCCGGCGGACCACCGAGCAGAAGACATCGCCTTCGTTCCACTGTGCGCCGGCCAGTTCGGCGGCCATCGAACCGTATCCGCGCAATACCACCTGCAGGCCGTTGACGCGTTCGCACGAGCGGGTGTTCATCTTGTGCGGCATGGCCGAGCTGCCGACCTGGCCCGGCTGGAAACCCTCGGTCACCAGTTCGTGGCCGGCCATCAGCCGGATGGTGTGAGCCAGCGAGGACTGCGCGGCACCGATCTGCACCAGCGCGGAGAGCACATCGTGGTCCAGGGAACGCGGGTAGACCTGGCCGACGCTGGTCAGCACGCTGGTGAAGCCCAGGTGCCGGGAGACCTGCTGTTCGAGCGCGGTCAGTTTCGCGGCGTCACCGCCGAGCAGATCCAGCATGTCCTGCGCGGTGCCCATCGGACCCTTGATCCCGCGCAGCGGATAGCGGTCGACGAGTTCGCGCAACCGGGTGAGTCCGATGAGCATTTCGTCGGCGGCCGAGGCGAAGCGTTTGCCCAGCGTGGTGGTCTGCGCGGCGACATTGTGGGAGCGACCGGCCATCACCAGCGTCTGGTATTCGGCGGCCCGTTCGGCCAGCCGGGCGGCCACCGCGACGCCGTGGGCGTGGATATGTTCGAGCGAGAGCCGGATCTGCAACTGCTCCACGTTCTCGGTGAGATCGCGGCTGGTCATCCCCTTGTGCACGTGCTCGTGTCCGGCGAGGGCGTTGAACTCCTCGATACGGGCCTTCACATCGTGACGGGTCACCCGTTCCCGTTCGGCGATGGAGGCCAGGTCCACCTGTTCGACGACCCGTTCGTAGTCCTCGACCACTCCGGCCGGGACGTCGATACCGAGTTCGGCCTGGGCACGCAACACCTCGAGCCACAGCCGCCGCTCGAGCACGATCTTCTGCTCGGGAGACCACAGGTGCACCAGCTGCGGGCTGGCGTAGCGGGTGGCGAGGACGTTGGGGATCAGGTCTGAGGTCACGTCCGGTCAGTCTAATGACCGGTAGCGGTCGATCGGCTGCTGCGTCGCCGGAGCGACGATATCGATGACCTCCAGCAGCGCGCCACGGGCCGGCCGCCGGGGTTGCGGGTCGGATTCGCTGAGCGCGGCGACCACCGCGCCGTCGACGACCGCGACCAGCCGGCGCAGTTGTTCGGGCCGCACCACCCGGTCGGATCGGCGCAGCACATCGGAGAGCAGCTCGTCCAGCTGCCCGCGTAGTCGGAGCTGGACCTCGCGCAGCTCGGGGTGCCGGGCCGAGGCGACGGTGCGTTCATAGCGGGCGATCAACCGCCCGCGCGCGCCCTCGTCCACGCCTTCGGGACCGATCAGCAGGTCGAGCACCAGGTCGACGGTCGCCTCCGCACCGCGGCGGCGGTGGGTCACCTCACCGATCCGCCGTCGCATGGCGTCGAGTTCGGCATTGCCGCTGAACTCGACCGCCCGTGCTATCAGATCCTCGAGCGATTCGAAGTAGTAGGTCGTGGAGGCCAGGGGCAGCTCGGCGCGGGTCGCGACCGAGCGATGCCGCACTGCGTCGAAACCGCCTTCGAGCAGTAACTCGGCAGCAGCAGCCACCAGCGCCTGGCGACGCCGTTCACCCTTCGGAGTCGTCGCGGTTATCACCGTGCCATCGTGCCAGTATCGACTTCATCCCTCGCCCGAAAGCGTGGGATTCCCGAGTTCGCACCCGAGACTTCCTGTTTCATAGACGGTTGCCTTCCCACATCAACTGCGGGGCGGTCTCACACCATCTCCGCAGGCCAAGACCGCCAGCCCAGCGGCCCGTAGATTCTTCGCAGCATCGACGTCGCGGTCGTGGGATGCACCGCACACGGAGCGGACGCAGCCGAAAGTGCGAGCGAGCTGCTCCTTCTGCTCGCGGGTGGGGTAGATGCGGTACCGGTAGGCCCGCTTCACCGCCTTCACACCCGTGCGTGTCACGATAGCCCGCTCGTCTGTCGAACGCATGGCGCACCGACCCGGCCCCGGCGGGCCGGGCCTCGACGCTACATTCCTCGGTCATCAGTACATCCGTGCGAAATCAGGGAACGGGAAAGAACCATCGATGTTTCTACCGCATCCACGCGGTGATGTTGTCGTACTGCGGAAAATCATTGCCGCGCACGGTGTTGTCCCGTGTTCTGCCGCAGGTGATCCCGGAGCCGGACAAGCGCCGCCTCGATCTCCGCTGTCGCTCCGGCGAAGGAGAGGCGGATGGTGCGATGCCCGTTGACGGTGTCGAAATCCAGGCCCGGCGCCAGCGCCACCCCGGTATGGGCCAATACGTCCGCGCACCAGGCCATGGAATCGTCGGTGAGGTGGCCGATATCGGCGTAGGCGTAGAACGCGCCGTCGGCGGGCGCGAGGTCGGTGATACCGAGCCCGGCCAGTCCCTCCAACAGAATGGCGCGGTTGATCGCGTACCGGTGCACATGGGCATCGAGTTCGGTCCGCGCCTCGTCGCCGAAGGCGTGCAAGGCCGCGTACTGCGAGATCGCGGGCGGGCAGACGGTCATATTGGAGGCCAGCCGCTGCAGGGCCGGGCGCAGTCCGGGCGGGGCCAGCATCCAGCCCAGTCGCCAGCCGGTCATCGAGAAATACTTCGACACCGAGCCGATGACCACTGCCTCGCGGGAGCTCTCCCAAGCCGAGGCGGTCCGCTCCCCGCCATAGGTGATGCCGTGGTAGATCTCGTCGGAGATCAAGAGCGTGCCGTGCGCGTCGCACCGGCGGGCCAGCGCCGCGAGTTCCGCCGGATCGATCATGGTGCCGGTCGGATTGGCGGGACTGGCCACGATCAGGCCCCGCGGCGGCTCCGGAAGTTCTTCGAGCATGGCGACGGTCGGCTGGAACCTCGTCTCGGCGCGACAGTCCAGTTCGACCACCCGGCAGCCGAGCGCGGCCAGCGTATTGCGGTAGGCCGGATAGCCGGGACGCGCGAGCACCACGGTGTCGCCGGGATCGAACGCCGCCAGGAAGATGAGCGTGAACGCGCCGGAGGAACCGGTGGTGACCACGACGTCGTCGGGGTCCACCGGATAACCGTAGGTTCGGTGATGGTGCCCGGCGATCGCCTGACGGAGCGGCAGGATGCCGAAAGTTTCCGTGTAACCGAACAGTTCGGCATCGATGGCGGTCTTCGTGGCACGTAGCACCGGGACGGGTGCCGGTGTGGAGGGCTGTCCGGCCGCGAGACTCAGCACGTCGCCGTGGGTTCGGGCGCGTTCTGCGGCGGCCTTCCAGACATCCATCACGTAGAAAGGTGGGATGGTCGAGCGCCGGGATTCAGTGGACACCCGACCGACGGTAGAACACCGCTTCGGGCGGTTCGACAGCTATGGTCTGCTCTGATGCTCGACAAGGCCAGCCGGCAGGCCGACGGCCCGCCGACCCAGGACCCCGGGGACACCGCGACGGGTCGCGGGACCCGGGCCCTGCGCCGACGCTGGAACCGGGCCGTGCACCCGCTTTCCGCGGCGGTTCGCCGGGGCACCCGGCCGGACACGGCGGATGAAACGGCCGCGCCGCCCGAGCCGGCCGACCAGGAACTCACCACCCGCTCGGGCCGGCGGCCCGCTGCGCGGCAGGACTCGGAGCGGCAGTTCCGTGCCCAGCACTCGGATAAGGGCCACACCGGATCGGAGACCGTGGGTCCAGGGCGCGAGGATGCCCCGGAGACCCCCGACCCGGGCCCCCGCGGCACACCGGAGACCGCGGGTCTCGGTGACAGCCCACCGGAAACCCCCGGTCACGACTTCGGCGATGCCGCACTCGGTACCGCCGGCGAAACAGCGGATGTCACCGAGGGGCGGTCGGTGTCCCTGGACCGCGCGGCCGCGACCGGCGGCGGTCTCGTCATCGCTCCCGGCTGGCGGGAGCGTGCCGCCGCGCAGGTCCGGACGCCGGGCTCCCGGGTGGCCGCGACCCGGTGGTTGCGGCGGTCCGCCGCGGCCCTCTGGTACCGCCGCCCCACCCGGGCCGATCTGGCCGACCTCGTCGCGCGCAGGCCGTCCGCCGAGGAGATCGCCGCCGTGGCCCGCCGCCACCGGGTGCTCATCGGCGTATTGCTGCTCGCCTTGCTGATGGCGGCGGGTGACGGATCCACGGGTATCGCGGTGACCGACCGTAGCCCGGTCCCGGGGATCGCCTATCGCGTGGCCCTGGCCCATCCGCTGCAGCTGTCCACCCCGGTACCGTCGGTGCGCCGCTATCTCGATGCCATCGACAACGGTGAACGCCTGCGCGAGCAGGCGGTGGTGGCCGCGGCCGCCCGGGCGACCCTGGAACGCGCCAAGGCCGAAGCCGCGGCTGCGGTCGCCGGCCGGGAACAGCCCTGGATCAACACCGCGCCCGCACCCGGAGCGCTCGAGGGCGGGGTGATCCCCCCCGGCGCCGTG
>NZ_JBEXLL010000125.1:0-9200 GCF_040609955.1 Nocardia sp. NPDC004568 | reverse complement strand
GTTTCGGCCTCGAGACTTGCGCTTCGCGCGGCGCTTTCGAGGCCGAAACGGCGAGACGGGCCTCAGCCCTTGGAGGTGTCTCGTAAGACTCGACGCATGGGGTTGTGTCGGCATTCGATGTCCGGATCGGATGCGGGCCTGTAGGTGGGGGTGGGCCCATGGCGTGGGGTGGACAACCGCATGAGGGGGGCCTGCTGTGCTCTGTCCGCAGGTTTTCGCGGGGGGCTAGTTCTTCGGGGTGACCCAGGTGGTGATGTCGGCGTGGACGACTTCTTTGCCGGTCTTGTCGTAGATCGAGACCGGCACCGTGAGATCTCGGCCCTCGGTGATCGTGGCGAAATCCGGGATCTCCGTCAGTTCGGCGACGGCGCGCAGGCCGGTGGTGGCTTTGGTCAGGTACTGGACCTGCATCGCCTTGGGGATCCAGCGGTGGGTGGTGGGGACCGTGGCCTCGCTCAGCATCCCCATCGCGATTTCCGCGAGGTTGCAGGCCGCGATGGCGTGGAAGGTGCCCAGGTGGTTGTGTACGCCGAACCATTTGGGGGCTTTGACCTCGCAGCGGCCGGGTTCGAGCCGGACCACCCGGGGCAGCACGGTGGCGAAGTACGGCACCCGGGCCACCATCGACAGGGAGAACAGGCCGTGGCCGAAGGGGTTGTCGGGCAGCTTGCGCCAGCCGCGGTAGGTACCGGTCTCGTTGGTCATGCCGCTATCTTACTCATCGGTAAGATAGCGGCGGCGGGGTATGGTGGCCGCAGTGCCGGACCTCGGCCGACCCCGATTTGAAACGCCTCGGGGGGCTCGTGCATACTGTTCGGGTTGCCTTGCCCCGGGTGGCGGTCGTTTTCATGAAACGGCCAGGCCGGGCGGGGTGAGCAAAACCAGCGAGTACCTCATCGTTCACCGATGTGGGTACGTCCGGGACGCAGTTCCGAAGGCCACGATCGAAGTTTCTTCCGGGGCCGAGGAATGAGCGGAGAGGCGACACGCCCGACCGCGTGGACCGGAGAACCATGACAGATGAACAGCGGCACGGACTGGGTTCACCCCTGGTCGTGGTCTCCACTGTGTCGGTCTGGTGCCCGATCGGAAGCCCTGCGTGGTTACGCAGGC
This sequence comes from Nocardia sp. NPDC004568, assembly GCF_040609955.1. Classification (NCBI taxonomy): domain Bacteria; kingdom Bacillati; phylum Actinomycetota; class Actinomycetes; order Mycobacteriales; family Nocardiaceae; genus Nocardia; species Nocardia sp. NPDC004568. The sequence goes on along the minus strand of NZ_JBEXLL010000125.1, from coordinate 8,087 downwards.
TGCCTCCTCCGGGCTCCGACCGATAGGGCACGGGACGTCATCGTGTGTTCGGGCTGTGCAAATGAAGGTGGTACGGACGCCCTAGCCGGTATCCGGATCACGGACGAAAGCGGAGAAAAGGACACTTAGCGTGGCGGGACAGAAGATCCGCATCAGGCTCAAGGCCTACGACCACGAGGCGATCGACGCGTCTGCGCGCAAGATCGTCGAAACGGTGACCCGCACCGGGGCCCGGGTCGTCGGGCCGGTGCCGTTGCCGACCGAGAAGAACGTGTACTGCGTCATCCGTTCGCCGCACAAGTACAAGGACTCGCGCGAGCACTTCGAGATGCGTACGCACAAGCGGCTGATCGACATCCTCGACCCGACGCCGAAGACGGTGGACGCGCTCATGCGCATCGACCTGCCGGCCAGCGTCGACGTCAATATCCAGTGACGGGGACTCGAGACATGACTGACAACAAGAGCAGGCCCGCGGCCGGCATCCTGGGCACCAAACTGGGCATGACCCAGGTGTTCGACGACAAGAACCGGGTCGTCCCGGTCACCGTCGTCAAGGCCGGACCGAATGTGGTCACCCAGATCCGCACCGTCGAGCGCGACGGCTACAGCGCCGTGCAGGTCGCCTTCGGCGCCGTCGACCCCCGCAAGGTGAACAAGCCGGAATCCGGTCAGTTCGCCAAGGCCGGTGTCACCCCGCGTCGCCATGTCGCGGAGATCCGGGTCGCGGATGCCTCCACCTTCGAGGTCGGCCAGGAGATCTCGGCCGCCGCGTTCGAAGAGGGCACCTACGTCGACGTCACCGGCACCAGCAAGGGCAAGGGCTTCGCCGGCACCATGAAGCGCCACGGCTTCCGTGGCCAGGGTGCCTCCCACGGTGCGCAGGCCGTGCACCGTCGCCCGGGTTCCATCGGTGGCTGCGCCACCCCCGGCCGCGTGTTCAAGGGCATGCGCATGTCGGGCCGCATGGGTAACGACCGCGTCACCACGCAGAACCTGTCGGTTCACAAGGTGGACGCCGAGAACGGCCTGCTGCTGATCAAGGGTGCGATCCCGGGTCGCAAGGGCGGCGTCGTGATCGTCAAGAGCGCCGTGAAGGGTGGTGCGCACGCATGACCAGCCTCGAGAAGAAGGCCAATCTGACGCTGCCGGTCAAGGAACTCGGTGGCAAGACCAACGGCACCGTCGATCTCCCCGCCGAGATCTTCGACGTGACCGCGAACATCGCGCTGATGCACCAGGTGGTCGTGGCCCAGCAGGCCGCCGCCCGCCAGGGCACGCATTCCACCAAGACCCGCGGCGAGGTCCGCGGCGGTGGTAAGAAGCCGTACCGCCAGAAGGGCACCGGTCGCGCCCGCCAGGGCTCGACCCGGGCGCCGCAGTTCGCCGGTGGTGGCACCGTGCACGGCCCCAAGCCGCGCGACTACAGCCAGCGCACCCCCAAGAAGATGATCCAGGCCGCCCTCCGTGGCGCGCTGTCGGATCGGGCGCGTAACGAGCGGATCCATGTGATCAGCGAACTCGTCGCCGGCCAGGACCCCTCGACCAAGACCGCGAAGACCTTCCTGTCCGAGATCTCGGATCGCAAGAAGTTCCTCCTGGTCGTCGGCCGCGAGGATGTCAACGCCTGGAAGAGTGCCCGCAACCTGGAATACGTGCACACCATCGCACCGGACCAGCTGAACACCTACGACGTTCTGGACAGCGACGAAGTCGTGTTCAGCGTCGAGGCGCTCAACGCCTTCGTGCATGGTCCGACGGAGTCGGCCCAGGATGCTCAGTCCGGCTCCGCTGGTCAGGAGGAGAGCAAGTGAGCACCATCGCCGATCCGCGCGACATCCTGCTGGCGCCGGTCATCTCGGAGAAGTCCTACGGGCTGATCGAGGAAGGCACCTACACCTTCATCGTGCACCCGGACTCCAACAAGACCCAGATCAAGATCGCGGTCGAGAAGGTCTTCGGGGTGAAGGTCACCAGCGTCAACACCGCCAACCGTCAGGGCAAGCGCAAGCGGACCCGCTTCGGTTACGGCAAGCGCAAGGACACCAAGCGCGCGCTCGTGACCATCTCGGCCGACAGCAAGCCCATCGAGATCTTCGGAGGCCCGGTCGCGTAGGCGGCGGGGAGTCCAGAAAGCAGAGAAGAACTCATGGCAATCCGTAAGTACAAGCCGACTACCCCGGGCCGCCGCGGGTCGTCCGTCTCGGACTTCGCCGAGATCACCCGGTCGACCCCCGAGAAGTCGCTCGTCCGCCCGCTGACCAAGAGCGGTGGCCGTAACGGCCACGGCCGGATCACCACCCGGCATCGCGGTGGCGGTCACAAGCGCGCCTACCGGCTGATCGACTTCCGCCGGCTGGACAAGGACGGCGTGCCGGCCAAGGTCGCTCATATCGAGTACGACCCCAACCGCACCGCCAATATCGCGCTGCTGCACTACCTGGACGGCGAGAAGCGCTACATCATCGCGCCCAAGGGCATCGCGCAGGGCACGAAGATCGAGTCCGGTCCGACCGCGGATATCAAGCCCGGCAACAACCTGCCGCTGCGCAACATCCCGACCGGTACCACCATTCACGCGGTGGAGCTGCGTCCCGGCGGCGGCGCCAAGATGGCCCGCTCGGCCGGTGCCAGCATCCAGCTGCTGGGTAAGGAAGGCCCCTACGCCACGCTGCGTATGCCCTCCGGTGAGATCCGCCGCGTCGACGTGCGCTGCCGCGCCACCGTCGGCGAGGTCGGCAATGCCGAACAGTCGAACATCAACTGGGGCAAGGCCGGTCGTATGCGCTGGAAGGGTCGCCGCCCCACGGTCCGTGGTGTGGTCATGAACCCGGTCGACCACCCGCACGGTGGTGGTGAGGGCAAGACCTCCGGTGGTCGCCACCCGGTCTCGCCCTGGGGTCAGCCGGAAGGCCGCACCCGTAAGCCGAACCGTCCGAGCGACAAGCTCATCGTCCGTCGCCGTCGTACCGGCAAGAAGCGCTAAGGAGGAGGTAAGAAATGCCACGCAGCCTCAAGAAGGGCCCGTTCGTCGACGACCACCTCCAGGCGAAGGTGGACGTGCAGAACGACAAAGGCACCAAGCAGGTCATCAAGACCTGGTCGCGTCGTTCGACCATCACCCCCGATTTCATCGGTCACACCTTCGCCGTCCACGACGGCCGCAAGCACGTGCCGGTGTTCGTCTCGGAGAACATGGTCGGGCACAAGCTCGGTGAGTTCGCGCCGACGAGGACGTTCCGCAGCCACGTCAAGGAAGATCGGAAGAGCAAGCGGCGATGAGCACAGAAACGCAGAATCCGACTGCGCGCGCGACCGCCAAGCACGTGCGCGTGACCCCGATGAAGGCGCGCCGGGTCGTGGACCTCGTTCGCGGCAAGCGTGTCTCCGACGCGCTCGACCTGCTCCGGTTCGCCCCGCAGGCCGCCAGCGAGCCGGTCGCCAAGGTCGTGGCCAGTGCCGCGGCGAACGCCGAGAACAACCTCGGCCTCAACCCGGACACCCTGGTCATCTCGACGGCGTATGTCGACGAGGGCGCGACCATGAAGCGGTTCCAGCCGCGTGCCCAGGGCCGCGCGTTCCGGATCCGCAAGCGCACCAGCCACATCACCATCGAGGTCGAGAGCGTCCCCACCGCCGGTGGCACTCGTGGCCGCCGGAAGGGAGGGGCAAAGTAAATGGGACAGAAGATCAACCCCCACGGCTTCCGCCTCGGAATCACCACCGACTGGAAGTCCCGTTGGTACGCCGACAAGCAGTACTCGGACTACGTCAAGGAAGACGTCGCCATCCGGAAGCTGCTGGGCACCGGCATGGAACGGGCCGGCATCTCCAAGGTGGAGATCGAGCGCACCCGTGACCGGGTTCGCGTCGATATCCACACCGCGCGTCCGGGCATCGTCATCGGCCGCCGCGGCGCCGAGGCCGATCGCATCCGCGCCGAGCTGGAGAAGCTCACCGGCAAGCAGGTCCAGCTGAACATCCTCGAGGTCAAGAACCCCGAGTCGGATGCGCAGCTGGTCGCCCAGGGTGTGGCCGAGCAGCTGTCCAACCGTGTGGCGTTCCGTCGCGCGATGCGCAAGGCCATCCAGTCGGCCATGCGTTCGCCGAACGTCAAGGGCATCCGTGTGCAGTGCTCGGGCCGCCTCGGTGGCGCCGAGATGTCGCGCTCGGAGTTCTACCGCGAAGGCCGCGTCCCGCTGCACACCCTGCGTGCCGATATCGATTACGGCCTCTACGAGGCCAAGACCACCTTCGGTCGTATCGGTGTCAAGGTCTGGATCTACAAGGGCGATATCGTCGGCGGCAAGCGTGAGCTGCCCGCCCCGAGCGCGCCGGCCGGGGATCGCCCGCGCCGGGAGCGCCCGAACCGCCCGCGTCGTTCCGGTTCCTCCGGCACCACCGCGACCAGCACCGAGGCCGGGCGCGCCGCTACCGCGGTGGCCGAGCCCCCGGCAGAAAAGCAGGAGGGCTGACCAATGCTGATGCCCCGCAAGGTCAAGTTCCGCAAGCAGCACCACCCGAGCCGTAGCGGTCTCGCCAAGGGCGGCACCTCGGTGTCGTTCGGTGACTTCGGTATCCAGGCGCTGGAACCGGCGTACGTGACCAACCGGCAGATCGAGTCGGCGCGTATCGCGATGACCCGCCACATCAAGCGTGGCGGCAAGATCTGGATCAACATCTACCCGGATCGCCCGCTCACCAAGAAGCCGGCCGAAACCCGTATGGGTTCCGGTAAGGGTTCGCCGGAGTGGTGGATCGCGAACGTCAAGCCCGGTCGCGTGATGTTCGAGATGAGTTACCCCAACGAGGAGATCGCTCGTGAGGCGCTGCGCCGCGCGATGCACAAGCTCCCGATGAAGTGCAGGATCGTGACGAGGGAGGAGCAGTTCTGATGGCAACCGGTACCCCTGCCGCAGAGCTCCGCGAGCTGACCGAGGAGGAGCTCGTCTCCCGCCTGCGCGAATCGAAGGAAGAGCTGTTCAACCTGCGCTTCCAGATGGCGACCGGTCAGCTGACCAACAATCGCCGGCTGCGTGTGGTGCGTCACGAGATCGCGCGTATCTACACGGTCATGCGTGAGCGCGAGCTCGGTTTGGCCACCGGACCCGCTGACAAGGGAGATGCGGCATGAGCGAGAAGGTGGAGGAGCAGCGCGGCACCCGTAAGGTCCGGGTCGGCTACGTGGTCTCCGACAAGATGAACAAGACGATCGTCGTCGAGCTGGAGGACCGTAACCGGCACAAGCTCTACGGCAAGATCATCCGCACCACCTCCAAGGTGAAGGCGCACGACGAGAACGAGGTCGCCGGTGTCGGCGACCGCGTGCAGCTGATGGAGACCCGGCCCACGTCGGCCACCAAGCGGTGGCGGCTGGTCGAGGTCCTGGAGAAGGCCAAGTAAGGTCGCTCTTCGGCTGAGAAGGTCGTAAACGTAAGGCCCGCTTCCCGTTCGGGAGGCGGGCCTTCGTCGTTCCGGGGGCATTCGCTAGGGCTTGTCGAGCAGCGATCCGAAGCATTTCTGACTGGTACCATATATGGCATGCTGAAAACGACCGTCTACCTCCCCGAGGAACTGGAGGTCCGGCTCGATGCGGAGGCCGCGGCCACCGGGGTAAGTAAGGCGGAACTCATCCGCCGCGGTATCGCTATGTTGCTGGACGCCTCCGAACGTCCACGCGACAGCGCCCCACTGCCGGTCTTTCACAGCGGGCGTTCACGTGGCGTCGACGAGATGCGCGACGACATCTACCGCCAGATCAAGCAGCGGTCGGCCCGTCGGTGATTATCGTCGCCGACACCTCAGCACTGTTCGCCGCATTCGATGCCGACCAGGAGGAACATCAGCAAGCACTGTCGGTGATGGAACGCGAGATGTTGATCATCTCACCGCTGGTGCTGACCGAGCTGGACCATCTGACTCGTCGCGATCTCGGCTTTCTCGCGGCAATGAAGATCACCGATGCGCTGCTGGCGCGAACGATCGACGGAAGTTACCGGCTCGCCGAATTGAAACACGTCGATCTGTCCACGGCGCAATCGGTCCGCGCCAAATATGAAGGGTTGCAGCTCGACCTTGCTGATGCGGTGGGTGTCGCGCTCGCCGACAAGTACAAAACCGACTGCATCTTCACACTCGATCAACGCGATTTCCGTGCGATCGAACCGCTGACACCTGGTCTCCGCTCGTTCCGAATTCTGCCCGCTGACAAGTAGTACCCTTCTTCCTCGAACCGCTCGCCGGACATGGGCTTGCGCAGCGCGTCCTCGGGAGTTTCCTCGGTGGCCCCGTACTGCCACGATGCCTCCCCGGTTCGGCCAGCGGTTACCCACTGTTTGGGACTATCCTCTGTACCGTCTGTCGATCTGAGTATGCGCAGCTGGGGGTTGGATGGCGCGGCGGTTCTATCGTCAGTGGTTCGGTCCGTCCTCGTGGCACGACCCGGACGATGATCTTCCCTACGAGCCTCGTCCCGCCTGGGTTCTCAGCACGCCGGGCAACGGCGCGAACCCGCTGATCATCTACCACGTCAATCGCTGGTGCCCAATTCTGCGTGGGGACGGTGAGTTGGCGGAACGTTGCGGCGGGAGCTGCAGTGTCGAGTCGATGCACCAGCGAGCCGCCCGGAAATGGCCGGCCTGCCCCGAGTGCCTCAGAGATCTCACCGACTTCTCGCTATGGAGAGCGTGCACGGTTTCGGAGAGTTCGAAACCTTATCCGGGCACTCTTTTGCGATGGGGTCGTTCGGCTACCGGAGAGTGGCTCGGACTTGTGATGTCGCGTTGTGCGGATCATCGGATCATTGCCGAGGTGAAGTCGGCGGCGGTACTTCGGCCCGACGACGATTGACGGCTGTGGTCGCAGTGTTCCAGCTCGGCCGGAACACTCCGCGCGAGTTCGCGATGGCGCTTCGGAGTGGTCCGGCCACATCATCAGCAGTTCACAGGCGCTCGGTGCCTCCTTCGCGGCCGCGCATCGGTATGCGCCCGCGATTGCGCGGTCTGCCTCGATTTGCCCCTGCGCGCAACCATCGAGCAGGGATACTCTCTGGTGATGCCGACTGCCGCTGGTGATCCCCGGCTCGGGGAAGTGATCAAGGCGTACATGGAAACTCGGGGTATCGCGACGCATGAGGCAATGGCACGAATCCTGGGTGTCGAGCGCAGTCTGGTGTCCAAGTATGTCAACGGTTCACGATCGTGCCGGGATGTGACCCAGCTGAGGCAGTTCGCGGAGGCCATGGGACTCTCACCGGAGATCTTCGGTCTGCTCGGTCGGCCCGAGGGGGAGGTCTCTCGCAGAGAGGTCGAGGACTGGAAGCTGGTGCGGCAGACACTGAACCGCAACCGACAGGTTCTCACTTCGGTCGCTGCTCGCCTGTACTGGGAGCCGCTGCGAATCGAGGGTACGAACTGCTTGACGACACCGGCCTGGATCGCGCCGACTCCGGTGCCGCTGAATCGTGTGCGGCTCAGTTTGGAGGAAGAGGCCGCCGAACCGCTGCTGGATGGAAGCGAGACCGAGACCGAGTCTATCCGGCCGATAGCGTCGGACGGGACGCGTTTCGAGCGCTACAGTCAAGCCATTCGAACGATCGCACAACCCGCCCTGTTCGAGAATCGGACGTCCTACCGCCTGCTCGACGCGGAGTTCGACGAGGGCGGAGGCCGGATGAGATTCGGGCTCACCACCTACTTCGACATGATCGATATATGCGAGGCACTCGCTCACGAGACTGCCGCGGCGTGGATGACCCGTGGCCATGGCGACAGAACGGAACTCCACGAACTACCTTTTCGGGAGCGGGTCGGGGACCTCTTCGATACCGGTCGCCGTGCGGTGCTTCCCAGTATCAACACATTGACAATTCGGCGCGGTCCCGCTGGCGACACCTTCTTCCTTCATCGGCGGGGTTCGGCATCGGTGACGCTTGCTCCTGGGCTGACACATATCGTTCCGGCGGGTGTGTTCCAGCCGGCGGCCATCGGGCCGTGTGGCGGGTACCCGATAATGCGTCCACCCGGAAATTGAGTCCGGGTCGTTCGGTTGGTGTTCAGTCGATCCCGCAGGCCACCGGATGGTGGGTG
>NZ_JBEXLL010000124.1:0-10115 GCF_040609955.1 Nocardia sp. NPDC004568 | reverse complement strand
CTCGAGACTTGCGCTTCGCGCGGCGCTTCGAGGCCGAAACGGCGAGACGGGCCTCAACCCTTTCAGGTGTCTCGTAAGACTCGACGCAGCGGGGTGGCGGCGGCATTCGAGGCTCGGAGAGGTGTGGGCGCAACGCCGGAGGGCGGGGAATCTGGCTGTCGCGGGGACTGCCGAGCGCTCGCATGCAGCCATCCGGCCGGGCGCTGTACGCTGTACATATTCGGACGATACGGGCGCCTCGGTGGTCGATTCGGAGGGTTCGGGGGATCCGGTTTCTTGTTGCCGGACGCGCTTGCGCTCGCTCAGCAGGGGCTCGGGCGAAAATTTCCCAGAAAATTCCTGGTAGGGCGGCCGGGCGGTAGCCGGCAGGCCGATCCGAAGTGTGGTTATCGCGCCGCAACTCCCGTCGGGGCTCGAAAAGTCGCTGATGGCAGGCTGTTTCGTGGGTAGGGGGGTGCAGGTCGCAGTTACGGCAAGCCGGGATGCGGGCGGGTCGGCAAGGGGGCGATACCGGGTCCGATTCATGCCCTGACCTGGGGGGTGGGTTCGCAATCCGGGGGCGTCGTGGGTACGGTCGCTGAGACTGCCGGGTAGTTCGGCAGGTTTTGATGCAGGAATGATGAGACGGAGGAACCGTGGCCCTTCCCCAGCTGACTGATGAGCAGCGCGCCGCTGCTCTGGAGAAGGCGGCTGCCGCTCGCCGTGAGCGGGCAGAGCTCAAGGATCGCCTGAAGCGCGGCGGCACCGATCTGAAAGAGGTCCTCGGTCAGGCCGAGACCAATGAGATCATCGGCAAGATGAAGGTGCGCGCACTGCTGGAAGCCCTGCCCAAGGTCGGCAAGGTGAAGGCCGAGGAGATCATGAACGAGCTCGAGATCGCGCCGACCCGCCGGCTGCGCGGTCTCGGTGACCGGCAGCGCAAGGCGCTGCTCGCCAAATTCGATCTCGGCGCCTGACACCCTCGGTGATCGAGAACATGACGAAGGGTCGGCTGGTTGTACTGGTCGGCCCCTCGGCCGTGGGCAAGTCCACCGTGGTGCGATGTGTCCGCGAACGGCTGCCGGAACTGGTTTTCAGCGTCTCGGCGACGACACGGGACCCGCGTCCCGGTGAAGTCGACGGTCGCGACTACCGGTTCGTCAGCCGGGCCGAGTTCGACGCGATGATCTCCTCCGGCGATCTGCTCGAATGGGCGGATATCCACGGTGGACTACAGCGGTCCGGTACGCCGGCCGCGCCGGTGCGCGCCGCTCTGGCGGAGGGGCTGCCGGTACTCATCGAGGTCGACCTCGAAGGAGCGCGGTCGATCCGGCGGGTGATGCCGGAAGCCGTGCTGGTGTTCCTCGCGCCGCCCAGCTGGGAGGAACTGGTGGACCGGCTGCGCAGCCGCGGCACCGAATCGCCGGAGGTCATCGAACGCCGCCTGGCGACGGCGCGGGTGGAACTGGCCGCACGTGACGAGTTCGACACTGTGATCGTGAACGACACCGTGACCAGCGCCTGCGCGCAGTTGGTATCGTTGTTCGTCAGCACGAATTCCAATTCGTAGCCAGTTGCGCGGTCGCAGATCCGCCGCGCAGCCGAGCCACCGACCCCGCAGGAGCTTCCTCAGTGAGCAGTACGGATACCGCTACGCCCGCCTACGACACCCCGGTCGGCCTCACCAATCCGCCGATCGACGAGCTGCTCGACCGCACCTCGTCCAAGTACAGCCTGGTGATCTACGCGGCCAAACGGGCCCGTCAGATCAACGACTACTACAACCAGCTGGGTGACGGCATCCTCGAGTACGTCGGCCCGCTGGTGGAGCCGCTGCCGCAGGAGAAGCCGCTCTCGGTGGCGATGCGGGAAATCCACAGCGATCTGCTCGAACACACCGAAGGCGAATGACCGCCGGCCGGTGATGGGCCGATAGGGCAGGAGGCGCGCTATGGCGCGGGTAGTTGTCGGGGTGGGCGGCGGAATCGCCGCGTACAAGGCGTGCGCGCTGGTGCGGCGGTTCACCGAGACCGGCCATACCGTCCGGGTGATCCCCACCGAGGCGGCACTGCAGTTCGTGGGCACGGCGACCTTCGAGGCGCTGTCCGGCCATCCCGTGCACACCGGGGTCTTCTCGGATGTGCCGGAGGTCCCGCATGTGCGGCTGGGCCAGGAGGCGGAACTCGTCGTCATCGCGCCCGCCACCGCGGACCTCATGGCGCGGGCCGCGCACGGCCGCGCCGACGATCTGCTCACCGCGACCCTGCTCACGGCCCGATGTCCCGTGCTGTTCGCGCCCGCCATGCACACCGAGATGTGGGAGCACGCGGCGACGGTCGCGAATGTGGCGGCTCTGCGCGCGCACGGCGCCACCGTGATGGAGCCCGCGTCCGGCCGGCTCACCGGTACCGATACCGGTCCGGGCCGGCTTCCCGAACCCGAGGAGATCTTCGGTCTCGCGTCGCTGCTGCTCGAACGCGCCGACGCGATTCCGCGGGACCTGGTGGGCCGGCGCGTGGTGATCACCGCGGGCGGCACCCGGGAGCCGCTGGATCCGGTTCGTTTCCTCGGCAACCGCAGCTCGGGTAAGCAGGGCTACGCGCTCGCCAGGGTCGCCGCCCAGCGTGGTGCCCAGGTCACGCTCATCGCCGGCAACACCATCGAGATGGCGCCGCCGGCCGCGGTCGAGCTCGTCCACATCACCACGGCCGAGCAGCTCAAAACCGCGGTCGACAAGCACGCGGTCGGCGCGGACGCGGTGATCATGGCCGCCGCGGTCGCCGATTTCCGGCCCGCCACGGTGGCCGCCGCCAAGATCAAGAAGGGCAAGGACGAGCCCGACACCATCGCCCTGGCCAAGAACGAGGACATCCTCGCCGGTCTGGTCCAGGAGCGTCGGGAGGGCCGGTTGCCCGGAACGGCCATCGTCGGATTCGCCGCCGAGACCGGCGACGCGGACGGCGATGTGATCACCCACGCGCGCGCCAAACTGGCGCGGAAGGGCTGCGATCTGCTGGTGGTGAACGCGGTGGGCGACGGTAAGGCGTTCGAGGTCGACACCAACGACGGCTGGCTGCTGCGCGCGGACGGCAGTGAACAGGCGCTCGACCACGGCTCGAAGGCGCTGCTGGCCAGTCGCGTCCTCGACGCGCTGGGTCCGCTGCTGAGCTGAGTCACGAAACCCGCCGAACCGCGGGTTCCACTTCGTCGGCCACGGCCGTGCCGGACGCGAGAGACACCCGTCGAGGGTGCGGACGCGATACCATCCAGCCCGCTCGGGGGCGTGCGGTCACGCACGATCGGAAGCCCGTCCAGGTTGGTGTCCGAAACCCCAATTACGCCGCCCGTTCTAATAGTCTGAAGTCCAGGGGCGTGACCGGAGCCGTGCGCTACGGTCCCTCCGGACACGAGTAACCGTTGAGGAAGAGGGAAACTGTGCGCACGTCCGGAAGCCGGCTATTCACCAGTGAGTCCGTGACCGAGGGTCATCCGGACAAGATCTGTGACGCCATCAGCGATTCCATCCTCGACTCACTTCTGGCGCAGGACCCCCGCAGCCGGGTCGCCGTGGAAACCATGGTGACCACCGGCCAGGTCCACGTGGCCGGAGAGGTCACCACCGAGGCCTACGCGGATATCCCGCATATCGTCCGGGAGAAGATCCTCGAGATCGGATACGACTCCTCGGCGAAGGGGTTCGACGGGAACTCCTGCGGGGTCAACATCGCGATCGGCGCGCAGTCGCCCGATATCGCCCAGGGTGTCGACACCTCGCACGAGGTGCGGGTCGGCGGCTCCGACGACGAGATCGAACAGCAGGGCGCCGGCGACCAGGGCCTGATGTTCGGTTACGCCAATACCGACACTCCCGAGCTCATGCCGCTGCCGATCGCGCTGGCCCACCGCCTCTCGCGCAAGCTCACCGAGGTCCGCAAGACCGGGGTGCTGCCGTATCTGCGCCCCGACGGCAAAACCCAGGTCACCATCGAATACGACGGTGACAAGGCGGTCCGGCTGGACACCGTGGTCGTATCCACTCAGCACGCGGCCGATATCGATCTGGACAATCTGCTGACCCCCGACATCCGCGAGAAGGTCGTCGACGCGGTACTGGCCGATATCGCGATCCCCGATCTGGACATCTCCGATATCCGCCTGCTGGTGAACCCCACCGGCAAGTTCGTGCTCGGCGGTCCGATGGGTGATGCCGGACTGACCGGTCGCAAGATCATCGTCGACACCTACGGCGGTATGGCCCGGCACGGTGGCGGCGCGTTCTCCGGCAAGGACCCCTCGAAGGTCGACCGCTCGGCCGCCTACGCCATGCGCTGGGTCGCCAAGAACGTGGTCGCCGCCGGTCTGGCGGACCGGGTCGAGGTGCAGGTGGCGTACGCGATCGGCAAATCGGCGCCGGTCGGGCTGTTCGTGGAGACCTTCGGCACCGAGAGGGTCGATCCGGCCCAGATCTCGTCGGCGATCACCGAGGTGTTCGATCTGCGCCCGGGCGCGATCATCCGCGACCTGGACCTGCTGCGCCCGATCTACGCGCCGACCGCCGCCTACGGCCATTTCGGCCGCACCGATATCGATCTGCCCTGGGAGCGCACCGACCGCGCGGACAAGCTGCGCGCCGCCGCCGGACTGTAAGTCCCACGTCCCGCGTGGATCGACCGCCCACCGACACCCCCGCCGACCCCGCGTCGGTGGGGGTGTCGGCCGAGTCGGGGCCGCCGCGCCGCCGGGGCGCTCGGGCGAAGAAGGCCGCCACTCCGGACCCGGTGCCGGTCGAGAACCCGATCGCCCGGGTGCTGCCGCTGCTCACTCCCGCGCACCTGGACCGCGATTTCGACTATCTGGTGCCCCCGGAGCTCGACGATACGGCCCGTCCGGGTGTCCGCGTGCGGGTCCGGTTCGCGGGGCGGTTGGTGGACGGTTACCTGCTGTCCCGGCACGCCGAATCAGACCATCCGGGCAAACTGGTCCGGCTGGAGCGGGTGGTGTCCGCCGAACAGGTGCTCACCCCGGAAATACTGCGCCTCGCGACGACCGTGGCGACGCGGTGCGCCGGCACCCGTGCCGATGTGCTGCGGCTGGCGATCCCGCCGCGGCATGCGCGGGTGGAGAACGGGGGACCGGCGAAGAAGAGCGCGGACGCGGACGGCCCGACGGTGGCTACAACCGGTGCGGCGGCGTCCGGGACCGCGGGGACGGACCCGGAGGCGCGGCCGGGCGGGAACAACGGGCCGGGTACGGACGCTCGGACGCAGGCGGAGGCCGGGATGGGGCCGGGTGCGGACGCCGGTGTGCGTGTCGGCGCGGGGTCGGGAGTGAACATCGGGTCGGGGGCAGACACCGGGCCGGGTAGGGACTTCGGGCCGGGTGTGGATGCGGGGTCGGGTGCGGCGATCGGGCCGGGTGTGGAGCCTGGGCCGGAGACGGAGATGGGGCCGGGCACGGAGGCTGGGCCGGATACCGAGATGGGGCCGGACACGGACGCTCGAACCCGTGCGGACGCCGGGACGAGGCCGGGCGTCGGATCGGGTGCGGGCGTCGGAGCGCGTGTCGCTGGCTCGGGTGTGGATATCGGGCCGGGCACGGTCCACGGAAGGAGCGCCGGCCACGACGCGGGTACGTCCACCGAGGTGAGTGGGCCGCCTCGGGTCGGTCGGACGGGCGGTTCCGGCGATGCGGCGGTGCCGTTGCGTGTGGTCGAGGCGCCCGGCGCCGCGGCGGCATCGGGAGAGCCCGGCGGTTCGCCGGTTCACGACCCGGATACCGCCGGCGCCGGGCCGCGGGCGGCGGACCACTCGGATGCGGCAGGTCGCGCGGCGCCGAGCCCGGGAGTGGACCTCGGCGGCTGGCGCCGGTACCGGCACGGGGACGCCTTCGTGACCGCACTCGCGTCCCGCCGGGGTCCGCGGGCGGCGTGGCAGGCCCTACCGGGAGAGGACTGGGCGCGGCGATTGGCCGAGCTCGCGGCGGTGGTGGTCGCGGACGGTCGCAGTGCGATCCTGATGGTCCCCGATCAGCGCGATCTCGATCGGGTGTTGCGCGAATGCGAACGGCTGGTGGGTGATGCGGCCGTCGGACTGTCGGCAGGGCTGGGGCCGGCGGCCAGGTACCGGCGGTGGCTGGCCGTCCTCCGGGGCACCGCGCGCGTGGTGGTGGGCACCCGCAGCGCGGTTTTCGCGCCCGCCGTGGATCTGGGGCTGGTCGCGATCTGGGACGACGGTGACGACACCTACGCCGAACCCCGCGCCCCCTACCCCCACGCGCGGGAGGTCGCGATGCTGCGCGCCCACGATACCAGCGCCGCCTTCGTAGCGGCCGGGTTCGCCCGCACCGCCGAGATACAGGCCGTCGTGGAAACGGGATGGGCCCACGACCTGCTCGCCGACCGGGCGACCGTACGGGCCGCCGCGCCGCGGATCAGCGCCCCGGGGGACAGCGACGCCGCGCTCGAACGTGATCCGATGGCACGTGCGATCCGGATCCCGGCCGCCGCCTTCGCCGCGGCCCGCAAGGCGCTGGCCGTGGGGTCCGGCGTGCTGGTACAGGTGCCGCGCCGCGGGTACGTTCCGGCGCTCGCCTGTACGAAATGCCGCAATCCCGCCCGGTGCCGCCGCTGTGTGGGACCGCTGTCGTTGCCCGGGTCGGAGCGGTCCGCCGGTGACCCGGGGGCGGCGCACAGTCCGGTCTGCCGCTGGTGCGGGCGCACCGAGGCGGCGTTCCGCTGCCCGGCCTGTGGGGGCCGGGTCTTACGCGCCGTGGTCATCGGCGCGGCGCGGACCGCCGAGGAACTCGGCAGGGCGTTTCCCGGGGTGCCGATCCGCGGGTCCAGCGGCGCGGCGGTACTGGACACGGTGCCGCCCGGGCCCCAGGTCGTGGTGGCCACTGTCGGGGCCGAACCGTCGCTCGCCGGTGGTTACGGGGTAGGGCTGCTGCTGGACGGCTGGGCGCTGCTCGGCCGCGCCGATCTGCGCGCCGCCGAGGACGCGTTGCGCCGTTGGCTGAGCGCGGCGGCCCTGGTGCGGTCCGACGGTGAGGTGCTGGTGATGGCCGATCCGGCCGTGCCCACTGTGCAGGCGCTGTTGCGCTGGGACCCGGCCGGTCACGCGGCCGCCGAATTGGCGCAGCGGACCGAGGTCGGTTTTCCGCCGGCGGTGCGGATGGCGGCGGTCGACGGTACTCCGGACGGAATCGCCGGTCTGCTCGCGGCCGCCGAACTCCCGGCGGAGGTGGAGATACTGGGCCCGGTGCCGTTACCGGCCGCCGCGCGGTTGCCCTCCGGTGCCCGCGGTGACGGCGACGACCTGGAGGTCGAACGGGTCCTCCTGCGTACGCCGCGGGCACGTGGCGCGGCGCTGACGCGGGCGCTCACGGCCGCCCAGGCGGTCCGGAGCAGTCAGCGGACGGAAACGTTGCCCCGGATCCAGATAGACCCGCTGGAAATCGGCTGACCCGCCCGGGCGGCATACCGTGAGGACAGGCTGCCGCCTCGTGTCGGGCGAGACCCGCGGGACAGCGACGATACCCGGAAGCGGCAGCGCGGCCGGCTCCTCGGCCCCGCAACCGGATCGGTCTCCTCGGCCGGACCCTGTGCGCCGGCTTCCGTCGGCATCGCCGGGTGTCCTTCCGGGCAGCGACTCGCCCGGCACGGCGGTTCGCGTTCGGCGCGTTCGGCCCGGCCTGCGACTCGCCCACGGCCGCCGCTGTCATCGCCCGCTGTCATCGCCCGGTGTCTCGGCTCTACGGTGGCCGATACCGGCGACCAAGTGCCAAGGGCCGCCGCGGCACACCTCGGGGTTTACCGACACATCCCATTCGCCGACGCGGTCGAGTCCCCCGGCGCGGCCCGGATCCCGGCCTCGCCTCGAACCGGTCGGCCGCGCCGTCCGGGGTCTCGTGACAATCAGGGAATCAATCCCCAAGGGGTTGCGTTGGATAGATTGTCGATATATCGTCGATGCTATACAAACCGATCGAGTGGCTCAGGAGGCTGCTATGGAAAGCATCGAGAACGCAGAATTTCGCAAAGGCCGCGGGCGTCGTGGGCGTGGGCCCCGGCCGGGTGGTTTCGGTCCCGGCGGGCCGTTCCGGCACGGTGGCCCGCCCGGATTCGGTCCGGGGTTCGGCGGGGACTTCGGTTCCGGGTTCGGACCCGGGTTCGGTCCCGGTTTCGGCCCAGGATTCGGGCGTGGGCGCGGCCGGGGTGGCCGGGGGCGGCGCGGTGACGTACGGGCGGCCATCCTGCTGCTGCTCGCCGAGCGGCCCATGCACGGCTACGAGCTGATCCAGCAGATTCGCGAACGCAGTGACGACCTCTGGCGCCCCAGTCCGGGCTCCATCTACCCGGCACTGTCCCAGCTGGAGGACGAGGGTCTGATCACCATCGAGAAGGTGGCCGGCCGTAAGACCGCCCAACTGACCGAGACGGGTACGAGCCATGTCGCGGAGAACCGGGCAGAGCTCGGCGACCCGTGGGCCGAGGTCAAGGAAGGGGTCGGCGCGCACACCAGCGATCTGCGGGCGCTGATCGGTCCGCTGATGGGCGCGGTGGCGCAGGTGGCGGCTGCGGGCACACCGGAGCAGGCGGCCAAGGCGGCCGACGTGCTCACGGAGGCGCGGAAAGCGTTGTACCGCATCCTCGCCGGAGACGAGGACTCCGGAAAGTAACGGGGTGATCAAAACCTCCGGCTCCGGTTTTCCGCCGAGCCGGCAGGGGAGAAGATTGTGGTGTGAAACAATTTCGATGGCCGATGGGGCGGGACGGTTCACAAATCGGCAGGCGTGTCCTGCGGACGATGACCGTGGCTGTCGCACTGGCTGGGTCGGTGCTCCTCCCCACGGTGGAGAGCACCGCCCAGCCGGCCGGTTACCTTCCCGCGTCGATCCCCACGGACCAGGCGCCACCGCAACCCGACCAGCTGGGGGCGGTGCTCTATATGAAGTCCCATCCGGACGCGGCGCCCCGCGGTACCAACGATTTCGGATGTGTCCCGGACGCGGCCCATCCGCGACCGGTGATCCTCGCGCACGGCACCGACGCGAGCGCCTACACGGACTGGTCGGTCATCGGGCCGCAGCTCGCGGACCACGGATTCTGTGTCTTCGCGCTGAACTACGGCGGTAAGCCGGGTGCCGGTACCTACGGCACCGAGGACATCGTGCTCAGCGCCTACCAGATCGCCCAGTTCGTCGACGAGGTCCGCGCCGCGACAGGAGCCCGGCAGGTCGATCTCGTCGGTTTCTCCCAGGGCGCCAATGTGACCCGCTACTACATCAACAAACTCGGTGGCGCGCCCGTCGTCGGTAACTGGGTCGGCCTGGCCTCACCCACCTACGGCGGGGTGCTGTACGGCCTGGTCCCGATCGCCGAGCAGCTCCCGGGCGCGATGGACCTGGCGACCCGGGTGGTCTCCGTAGCGGCGGTCCAGCAGGTGCAGGATTCGCCGTTCATGCGGGAACTCAACGAGGGCGGCGATACCGTGCCGGGGGTGCGCTACACCACGGTCGGCAGCCGGGTCGACGAAGTGATCCAGCCCTTCGGCAACATCGCGCTGCGCGGCCCGGGCGCACACAACATCGTCCTGCAGGACCGTTGCCCGGTCGATCTCACCGGCCATTTCCACATGGTCTACGACCCGTATGTGTTCCAGTTGCTGTTCGAGACCCTCGACCCGGCACACGCCCCCGAACCGGTATGTGTACCCGTACCGCTGGGTACCGGCATCCCCCAGGTGATCATCGGCGGAAACATCTGATGCCGGTCGACGGGGCTGTGGGGCGGGGCCCATGGCTCCGGCCGCCGGAGCCGACCGTCGGGAGTGGACGCGAGGTATGCGCGGCGCCTCGACCGGCCCGAGTGGGTCCATGGCGCTGTCTCGATCGGCCGGAGCGGGTCCATGGCGCTGTAGGTGCTCGATGATCGACGGTCCCCGGCCGGCCGCACCTCGCGCACGCCCGATCCGACGCGTGGGCCGGCCACCCGGCGTGAGCGGAAGGTACGCGCGGACGCCCTGAGCACGGCCGTGGCGGGCTACCTAGTGCCTCGTCCAGATAGGTTGCGGTTGTAATCCGAGTGTCGGTTTGATCGTCTGGTCGCCGACGGCGATGCTGCCGGTGGAGGTGTTGTC
>NZ_JBEXLL010000123.1:0-10588 GCF_040609955.1 Nocardia sp. NPDC004568 | reverse complement strand
ACCGGCAACCACACTCGCCGGTCCAGCACCTCCAGGCCTGACAGCGACTCATCCCCCCAGCCACAACTGACGGAAGTTCTCGGACGCTTACTTAGCAAGACACCCGGACGGGGTCAGGAAAATTCTGGGTCACACCCGCGGCTCGGCCGGCGCGATGGGGTGGTCCCATCATGACTGGAAAATTCTGAGCCCAGCCGCCAAGCGCCGCGCCGTGGACATGCTCAAAGAAGTTCGGAGCCTGTCGGAATGGTTCGCGGGCAGGGTTGTTGGGCTCGCCCGAGCCACGTATCGGCGTATCCCGGTCGCGGCGACCCCGGTTGATCCGAACGCTGGCCTGCGGGCCTGGCTGCCTCTGTTCCGCTCAACCTGCGTCATCGTCTGTAACACTCGGGTGGTGAGGCGGGCGAGCCGTGACTCGCGACCATGGCGTGGATCCCGGCATATCTCGTGAAGGCCGATTGCGCGGCGCGTTCACGGCGGTCACGCTCCGCCCCTGAAGCTTTCGGTGGGTGTCTGCGTCGATCCGTCGCGCTTTTTCCTGCGCTTCGGTCGAGAGCCCTGCCGGGTGCGCCACCCCGACCTCAGCGATAATCCGGGCATACCCTTCCGCTGCCGCCAAATCGGTCATGATCCGCTCATACAGGTCGGTGAGACCGTATCCAGCGAATTGTTCCCGCGAAAGCCCCACCGCACACCGGACCTCGACGATCGCCCGGGCCGGCGGGATGGGCGCCTGTCCTAGACGGTGGCGGATGTCATCGGGTCCGGAGAACGCCGCCGTGACCGGGTCGAACGCGGTTACCGCGCGGAACAGGGCCAGTAGCCGGTCGGCATCGGGCTCCGCCGTGTCGGCGGCGGGCTCGCGGATCAATGCGCGGGGCTCGGTCACATCGACATACCGGCACACCGAGCCGGCTGCCCCGACCGCGTGCGCGAGCCGGGTGAGCAACCACGCCCTCCGCGCGGCCCCGGCTTCGGGAAAGACCTCCCGGACCAGTTCGCTACCGTCTGCGCAGAGTACCCGCTCAACTCCTGGCTCGGCAGCGCCCGGACTGTCGATCACCGAAGTCCGTACTACGCCACCGCGAAGAGCCGCTTCCACACGACTCTCGGACCTGCCGCCGGTCGCGTGCCGCGGGCTCCTCTCGGCCCTGTCGGGAGTCCCGGTCATACGGAATCCTCGGTCCCATTGGACGAACTGGTCCGATCCGGCCCGTCAGGGGAAGCAGGGTCGCCGGGTCCGTCCTCGCGGGCGGGCTGCGATCGCTTCGCCGGGTCGAGGGAAGTGTGGCCGACCCGCACCGGGGAGTCGATGGGATGAGCGGGTCCGATTGCGACCGAGAGGGGCACCTCTCGTCGTTTCCCACCGTCGTACGCGCGCCATCTCGAGGGAGAATGCGTATTCTGCGAGCCGGTAGCCGCGTCTGCGGCACCGGTCCACTGGCCCGTGGGCCGCTCGGTCTCGGTCAACCATCGGGAGATACGGTCACCGTATTTTCTGCGGAATTCCGGCCCGCTCAGCGCGGTTCGCAGGTCACGCATCGCAGTCAGCCACGATCCCGGCTGCTGCCGGTCGCCGCTGGTTTCGCTGTTGTTCCGGGAGACCAGCAACGAGTTCGCGCCGATTCCCGGGCCTCCGTCGGTGCCGATGCCGGCCCCGTGGTGTGAGTCTTCGACCCAGGGACCGGTCGGGGTGGTATCGGTCAGCAGCTCCGGCAGGGTGATACCGTGGGCGAGTCGCTGGATATCCCCGGCGATGAGCTGCGCGGATGCCGACAACCGCTGCGCGAATACCTGCGCTCGCGCCCGGACCGTGTCCGTATCCGCTGCGGCGGACTCCGGGGTGGCGGACTCATCGGCGGCGTGGGCGGCGTGCACGGCAATCGCGGCGAATCGGCCGGTGACATCGTCGATCTCCTCGGCGTCCTCGGTCGCGCTGACGAACCACAGTCCGGTCACCGCACGCGCGAATTCGACATACGCTGGATTCAAGACAGTGCGCTGTTCCTCGGGAAACAGCATCGTCAACCCGTGGGCGGGTGTAACATGCTCGGCTATATAAGAATCGAGTACTTCGAGTTTCCCGATCGCGGTGATATCGGCCTCGTGCCATCGCAAGAAGGCGTTCGCGACATTCTGAACACGGAACTCCGCTCCCAAATCAGCGAAACCCGGTGTGATCGATTCCGCGAAGGCATCGAACAACTCCGGAGTGTGCTTCTCCGCGACGACCTGCTGGAAACGCTCCAGCGCCACGGTCGACGACTTCGACGTCAATTCCTCGAACACCTCAGCAATACTCACGGTCCCACCGCGAAGGCCGTCACCACTCGTGGCCGGTAATTCGTCTTTGTCGAACGCCGCGGCGCTGCGTTGCTCCAGTTCCGATCGGGTGGTGGCGAGTTCGATCAGCTGAGAGATGAATTCGCCCAGATCGTCCGGTCCGCGGGCCAGTGCCACCCTCTCGTCGATCGCCTCGGACTTGATCGACTGCTTATGGTAAAAGAAATCCTTGACGGCGTTGTACAGTTCGTTGGTGATTGGGGATATACCGCTGGACACCAGGAACCCCCGGGCCAGTTCTTCCAGCCCGGGTGTCCGGGACGCCAGCAGCGAGATCGGCAGCGACAGCCCTGCGATACTCACCCCGTTCGTCAAACCCGGAATTTGGCTGAACATTTTGCGTTTGGCGTCGGGCAGCGGTTCGGGAAGTTCTACCGTGACGCCGAGGCGTTCCGCGATCCGGGCCCGTGCCTCCGACAGCGCGTCGTCGGTCCTTTTGAAAAGGTAGGCGTTGTCGCCATCCTTTTGGCGGGCCCACGCAGAGCGTCTGTTGCGGTCGTAGATCGGCCGCACCAGCGCGGCGAAGAACCGGTTGGCATTCGAGGGTAACCCGAGCACGCCCAGCTCCGGGTGGCCGGCCAGGGCGGCGGCTGCCGCCCCCAACCCTCCCGCGACCGCGACGGGCGTCATCTGGCTGAAGAGCATCTTGGACAGAGGCGGCGCAATTGTGGGGACTGCCTTGGTACGAAAAGCCCCCGCTTCCAGTCGGTGTTCCTCGATGAATGCCAGCATCTTGCGGCATTCATCCTGTTCGGTGGCGAGCAGATCGGCCAGCTGTGCCAGCTGCTCCGCGGGCAGATCGGGATGGTCGTCGAGCAAACGGTCCACGCCGAGATAGAGCAGCAAGCTCTTCTTCTGCAACCTGGTGAACTCATCCAATGCCTCGCCACGACCTGCCACGGACATTGCCTGTCTGTAGAGAAGGAAGGGTATGTTGAAGCTGGGGTAGTACAGATAAGAGCTGATCCCGCTCGCCACGCCGCCCACCGATCGCCGGACGGCGATCTCCAGGAGCAGTGCCATATTACCCGCACCACCAGCACCACCAGCACCACTGATGAGCAGATCGACACCCACCCGGGCCAGCACATCCACTGCCGCGGCACTCGAATGACTGAACAGGTGCGTAGCGAGTTCGTCCCGAACCTTCAAATGCGGCGGACCGGGATCCGCGTGCATCCGCGCCGTATCCCGCATGATGAAGAAATTGGCCCCACCCCTGCCCAAGGAACCGGTGAACGAGCCCACCGCGTACCGTTGCTCTTGATCCGGGTTGTCGGTGGCAATAACCGCCGGAGCGTTCGACGTACTGGCCACCATCGACATACTCAGATGCACCGAAAGGCCGGCATCGGCGGTTTCGGTGGCGGGTGTTCGTTTCCGTTTCAGCCAGCTCCCGTGATGCTCGATCACATATTCCAACCCGGGCGCCATCGCGCACAACGCCGCGTATCGTTCTGTGCGCTCTGTGCGTTCCTCGGCTCCCCTGGCACGCACCCCGATGCCCAGTCGATCCAGATACCCGGCCCGCAGATCGAACAGGTAGCGTCGCTGCCATTGCGGCACCTTTTTCGCGGCCAGCAACTGCTCGGCCACCAGTAACGGCACCGCATCCAGCAATGCCGCCTGTGTGGCCACCAAGTCGTCGTCGGAATCCCGTTCGAACCGTGGCGCGTCCGGTGAGATCTCGCCCAGTCCTCGATTCCTCCGCATGAACTCCTGCACCGCGAGTCCCAATGCCATCGTCACCGCACGCTCGACCGTCGAGGGCCCAGCGGTCACCGGCGCCCGAATCCGCTGCTCCAGCAACACCTGATCGTCGGGGGAATAGAGAATCAGCCGGCGGGTCACCGGGTCGATCTGCACGGCGAACCGGGCCTGCGAACCGTCCTTGTGCTTCATCGTGACGCGTGAGATTCGCTGTTCGACCGCGACCTCTTTCACCTCCTCGCCGTGGGGAACGCGCGCGACCTCCCCATTGGCCACGATCTCCACATCCACCGAGAGGTCCTCGATCCCCAACGGAAGCAACGCCTCACCCACAGCGACCACGGCAGCGGGGACCGCCTGCTCGGCCACGGTGGGCGAGGGCTGTGCGTCGGGTACCTTCGCCAAGGTCCGCAAACCCTTGTCCCGCCCTTGCGACACCTTCACCACCTCCCCTTCCCAGTCATCCGTGGGTGTGGACCTGCTCAACCGGACCACCACCTCGGCGACCCGCGGACGCCGCCGCCCCGCCACCGACCTGTCCACCTTCCGCACGAACTCACGGAACGCCACCACCCGCACCAACTCGCGGTCACCCCCGGTATCGACTTCTACCTCGTGATCAGCGTGCCGCAGTATCGACGCCACCCGCCGATCGAGCGAACCGAACTCATCAGCACGACCGACAACCGCCGCCACCAGATCACCGGTTTCCGATAAAGACTTCGTCTCAGCGAGCAGCACCGCCGACCCCGTCGGCGGCAGCGGCTCCCACTCGGCCTTCACCGCGGGACGCGCGTCCGCTGTATGAGGCTCGTCCGGCGAACCCTTGTCCGCCGGCTCCCGATAACCGGCGATCTCGTCGGGCGTCCGGGACGGCGCCGCCTCGATCACCGGAAACGATTCGACACATTCCTCGACCGTCACGGCGCCGTCGGTATAGTTCTCGAGGTATCGGCCCACTATTTCCACAGATGGTGTCACCCGACCCGACTCCCGGTCACGGACCATCTCAGCAGTCATCGTCGCCGCGTGGTGGGGTCCGGGAGCATTGTGGGCTTCCGCGGCCTGGGCGACTGTGGCGCCGGACTGCTGCCGGACATACTCCAGATACTGCCCGGCATGCGCATACCCCTCCGGAAAACGAGCCGTATCGGCCGCCAATGCCCGCACATACTTTTCGACCACCGCGGCCGAAAGCTCCGACACCCCCGATTCGATCCGCTCGATCTCCGCCGTCGTCACATCCATCTTCTCCGCGACCGACAGCGGCGTAATCCCCGCCCCGACACGCAACGCCCCCAGACAAGCCCCCAGAGGGAAAGATTGGTCCACCCGATCCGGCGAACTCGGCACCGCCCCGACAAGCCGCATCTCCCATGACTCGCGGGACGGCAAGAGCGACGCCAATACCCGAAGATATCGCTCCCACTGCACCGGCGACTCCGGAAGGCTGGGCAAGACCTCGAGTTCGGCGACCGCTGCCGGGGTCACCCCCCACAGCAACGCCACCTGCTCCTCACGAATGCCGGCACGCTCCCTGATCGCACGCAACGCCGCACCCACCACATGCGGGGCACCCCGCAGATCGGGATAGAAACGATCGGCCAACGCCGAATACAACTCCCGAGCATCCGGAACCCGCCGCAACAGCGCCCGCACCTGATCAACAGTCAGACGTGCATCCCCTCTCTCCGCATCCCGCCACGTCCCCACCGGTGCCCCGAGCAGCTCATCCATCCACTCGGGAGCCTGCACGAGGTACCGGCGAACACTCCGAACCCAGTCCTCTACCCGCGCAAAGGTATACGGATGCGGCACCGGCGCCGCACCTTCACCGGTGACTACCTCAGGTTCAACCCCCAACCCCACCAACCACTCCCGCACCCTCCCCTCCTCCAGACCGTGCATCCGCACATACTGACCCACACTCTGTGTACCCACCACACTGTCTTGCCCCCGTCCTTCGAACCAGTGGCGGAACCGGGCCTCCGCCGACCGATTGATATCGGCGACATCCTGCCGGTCGACAGGACCCGGCCCATCCGGGGGCGCCTCCGCGGGATGCGGAGTGGCCGACAACAGGGTCGGGGCGGACTCGAGTTCGATCGACGGCGCCTCATCCGAGCCGGGCGAGGGAGTATCGAGGAGCGCTCCCCATAGATCTTCGAGCGCCAGAGTGAAAATAGGCTTTGAGAAATTGACGTATCGGTAAAAGAACAAGCCTGCGGATTGCCCCAAAGTCATTGCGGAAGGACGTCCGTTCTCCATGATGGGTCGCATGTCCGCGTACTCGTGTAGAAATCGAGTAGATTCCTCATGGGACGTGAGGACCACTTGCGTCTGAAGGAGTGCCCGGCCGAGTATTCGAGCGAAAACCAGCTTCATAATGTAGGACGGGAGACTATCGATCAGCCCGGAAGTCTCATCGTAGGGCAGGAAGGAGCTCTGAGGTAATTCTCCGACCAAGTCAGCGATGGAGCTGGGCAAGCTTTCGTAGGCGGCAGAGGAGAGAGCCTCCATCTCGGCTCCGACGTGGGCGATACTCTCAGCCCATCCCGGTGTGTCGTTGCTCGTAACCACCTGCCTGTCGAGGACGCCGGGCTGACCGACCGAGGCGCGATCTTCGCCCGGCAGCGGACTCGTCGCGGAGGAGTGTGCGCCGCGACCGTCGTCTATGGTCTCCGCGGGCGGCGTACCGATGAGACCGTCCGGGAGGTACTCGTCGGGAACCTTGGTCGACAGCCGCAACTCCACATTCGGATCGACCCCCGTCGTGACGTACTCGTGGATCGCCCACAGTGATGTGCCGAAGACGATGGTGTTGTCTGGGTTTCGTCGGAAATTTGCGCCGGCGAACCCGGCACCCAGGGCCTTTTCTGGGTCGAGTTCGGGCTCTTCGGAGGTGGTAAATGCATCCGATCCCAGGGGTTTGCACCAGTCGTCGAAATTTTCGGTGACAACACGATGCTGTTGCAGTTCCGCGTGGGTTCTGCGCAGCACCGTAAGGAGATTCCGGCTGAGATCATGCCCGCTGGCCTGGTCGATCGCGCGGGCGAATTCGTGGTAAACAAGGTCTTTGTACAGGTTCCCGCTGCTCGGATGTGTCCCGCGTTCGCGTCTGAGAGCATGTTGAACCCGGCTCTTCTCCCAGTCGGCTACGTGTCGCAGATCGAATCTCAATTCCATCCCGTTGGAGACCCCATGGTCTGCACCGCCACGATCGACCGGAGGGAGATTCGCCACGCCCAGCTGCTCGACCGGCGGGAAGTCGATCTCCACCCGGCGAATGTTGGTCAGCAGCTGCAGACCGGGGGCGTATCGATACTTTTCGAGCAGTTCATCCAGTGTGTTCAGGATTTCCCCGATCGCGTTCGCCGGGATGTGCGGGCTGTCCAACAGCTCGATATACGGGTGCTTCAGCCTGAATTCCTCGATCAGCCGTGCCTTGGCTTTACTATCGTCGTCATCGTCGAGCCCGGCCGTACGCCGCAGATGCTCTGCCCGGCGTTCCGCGTCGTCGGCATGGCGTGCTATTTCGCGCAACCCGAACATCGCCATCACATGCGCGGCGAGTACCTCCGGCCCGAAAGGTACGACATCTGATTGCTGCTGCAAATTCCCTTGAAGGCGCGTTACCCGATCCCCGATATCGATGATGTCCTGTCGGCTGAGGTGGTGGTCCTGCCATACCCTGCGACCGTCCACGTATTTGACGAAAACGTCGGCGAAGGGACTGGTCTTACCCGTAATTGCCTCGAAAAGACCAAGCATATCGGCTGCGCGGGGGTCGTTGCGAGGCCAGCGGGGAGGCAGATCCCATTCGAGAACGGGATATTCGGGATTCGATACCGCCTCGTTCATCGGGGCGCCGAGCGCGCGGCCGATCCGGCTTTTGTTGGTCCAAACCGCCTCATTTATCGGGGCGCCGAGCGCGCGTCCGATCTGTGCGTTGGTCCAATCTCCGACTGCTTGGCCGAGGATACGGTAGGTCCGACGCAGGGTCCGGGGATTGCCCTCGTCCTCATGGGTTACCAGCTCGGACATGATTTTCGGATGTATTATCCGCCTCCTCGACAGTTCGTAACTTCTCGTCCCGGCGGATTCGAGTGCGTCGTTGGGTGGGCGGTGGCCTGCGAGTGCGTATCGGTTTCTGTGTTGCGGAGCTTGTTTTTGGGGAGAGTGGTGGTGGGCTCGGCCGCGACCGTCGAATGTGGTGGCCAGAGGAGGGTAGTCGGTGTTATTGAGTTGTGTGTTGGATTTCCAGGTTTCGAAGTCAGTGGCTGTGTTCAGTAGTGTCGTGGGGTTGGTGAGGTCTTCTGGTGTGGTTTTCAGGTGTTCGGGGCCGGCGGCGATGTCGATTACTACGAGTTCAGGTTGGTGTGGGTGGTCGCCCTTGTTGTAGAGGGTGATCACGTGGCCGAAGAACCATGGGGGTGTGTGTTCTTCCAGCTCGGGTAGGTCGGATAGTGCTGATATCAGCTGGGCGATCTTGGTGGCTTTCTTCACGCTTTCGAGGCGCGCTGCGTGATCGGCGTGGCTCAGGTGTTTCGCGGTGTGGTAACCGTCCAATTGTTTCCGGGCGTATTCGCGGTCGTTGTCGGAGGGTGCGGCCTCGGTATTCGATCTTTGGATGTAGAGCCAGGCGGAGCTGTGGGGTTCTGTCGCGAGGAAGGCGGCCAGCTGGTCCACGTTGTCCCACTCTTGCAACATGCCACCGCCCGACGCGTTGTTGATGTCGGTGTCGTCGTGGCCGCTCATCGGTGTGTAAGGAGGCATTTCATCGGGGAGGTTCGGGGTGTTGCTGTAGAGCACCCGCCGCACTGTGACGGCATTGTTGAGACAGCCGTTGGGGGTTCGCTGGTGGATCGCGACCACCAGGTCACATAGTGCCGTCACCGCGAGATATGTGGACGCCGCCGCGGCGGCCTGCGTGCTGGGGGTGTCCACCAGGTCCTCGGTCGGGGCGGAGGAAACAACCTGGGTGAGCGCGGCGGCCGCCTTTTCCCGGGCTTTCCCCGCGGCCTCGGCGTGGGACAGGGTTGTCGACGCAGCGGACTCGTTGTTCAACGCGGCGGCGAGTTCGTGGCGGGCTGCGGTTCGCACGTAACCGGCCAGACGTATGCCTTCCGCACCCGCGAAGTCGGCATCTGTCAACACGATATCGGTGGGTGGCACACCCAACGCGTTGGCGATAACCGCATGTTTCACACCTAGGGCGGACACCACAGTTCGTCGGCGTTTTTGCAGTTCTGCCAACGCATCCTCATCGGATATGTTGGTGTCGGCAACGATTGATGCGGGCGTTCGGGCTCGATGGTGTTGATCGAGTGCGTCCACCATGGCCGGGGAGAGACCCACGTCCCGCAACAGGCGGGCCACCTGGTTCCTACCGCCCGCGGTCGCGTTCGTGAGTGCCGCCATGTCCCGGGTTGGGATCCCCAGCCATCGGGCCAGGTGGGTGAATCGGTTACCCGACCCTCGCATCGGTCGGACGGCGAGTGGGGATACCGCACCGGTACTTTCGGCGGTCTCGTCCGTTGCGGTGGGTGGTGTCTGTTGATCGGGGCGCGCTGTCGGTGGTGCGGCTACTGTCCCGTCGGGGCTGGTGTCGGGGTGCTGGTCCGGGGCGGGGCGGTCGCGCCGGGATCGTATCGGTGCCGACACCCTGGTGTCGGCACTTGGTGCGTCGGGGCTCGAATTCTGACCGGTGGGGGTGGTGGACGGTGTGATCGGGGAAACCGTGGCGCCGGAGGTGGATTTGGCTGTCGTGCGCCGTATTTGCGCGGTCCGGCGGCGGTCGGGCAGTCGTGTGACGCCGATGGGTGTGTGCTGGTCAGCTTGGCTTGGGTTGGGTGGCTGTTCGGGGGATTGGTGGGCCAGTCGGCTGACCCACTCCTCTCGGGATGTGGGCCATGAGGGACCGCCGGGGTGGAAGGTGCTGGTGCTGTCGGGGGGTGCGGACAGCTCGGCGGGGTCTGTGGTGTTGTCGGCTGGTGCGGCGGGTCGTGATGGCTGTTGTGGGTGCGAGGTGGTGGTGCTGTCGGGTTCGGGTGGTATCTCATGGGCCAGGGTCGCGGGGTGTGGGTTACGGTGCGTGGTTGTGTGTCCCGGCTCGGTGCCGGGCTGGCTGGCAGGTGTGGTGGTGTGCGTGTCGACGGTCGTGCTGGTCGGTGCTGTGGGTGCGGTGTCGGTGTGGCGGGCCGGAGGGGCGGTGGGTGTGGTGGTGGCGTGGTCGCCGGGCGAGTTGGGGTGATGTTGGGGGGGTTGCGGGAGTGTGTCGGCGGGCTGGGGTCGGCGGGTGTCGTGTGGTTCGGTCGGGGTCTCGGCGGGGGTGGCGGGTGCCGGTTCTGTTGCGGTGGCGGTGAGGTTGTTTTCGCTGGTATCGGTTGCTGATTCACTGTCGGCGAGATCGGTGGCCTGGTCGTTGTGGTGGGCGAGTGGGGTGCTGTGCCGGGTGCGGGCCGACGGCTCGGTGGTGGAGTCTGCTGCCACCGGGCCCAGACCCGCGCGGGTGCGGCGCTCGTTCTCCCGGGCC
>NZ_JBEXLL010000122.1:0-10663 GCF_040609955.1 Nocardia sp. NPDC004568 | reverse complement strand
GAGCGCAGCTTCACCTACGACAGCGACCAGGGCGGCTACCTCGACATCTGCGCCTACAAGCCGTACTACTACGCCTGCCGGTGATCCCGGCGCCGCGCGATCACTACCGGCCGGGCAGGCGCGGCGTACGCCGCCGGTACCGGGAACGACCAGCGGCGGTATCACGTTCGGCGGCCACCACCCCGGCGAGATGGAGCGGAATATGATCCGGTATCCGGCGCCGGGAGCCGATCAGGAGCTTCTGGCGGACGCCGGCCACCTGAGCGTCCACCGTGCGCACCGAACTACCCCGCCGTTCGGCGATGGCACTGTTCGGCCAGCCCGCGGCCGCCAGAACCGCGACCTCCCGTTCGGCCGGCGATAAGCTCCCCCAGCGCGAATCGGCCGATTCCCCACGATCGACCGGTGTGTCCGCCGCGACCGGACGCACCGGCCAACGGCGACGCAGGTACTCCCCGTACCGCGTCACCACCGGGGCGGAACTGTCCGCCCCGCTGCTCGGCGACGGCGAAATCCACCGGCCCGACGACCGCCGTGGCGGCCGCTCACACCAGACAGGCCTGCTGGCGGTAGTGCATCTGGACGACCGCGCTGTCGAAGGTCAGCACGTCCACCAGTTGCAGCCCGCTGGTGTCCACCGGCGAGCGGAACAGCGGGACCCCGCCGCCCAGGAGCAGGGGGTGCACAAAGAGCCGGAACTCGTCGATCAGATCGTGCGCCATGAAGGACCGCGCGGTTTCAGCGCCACCGAAAAGCACCATGTCCTGGCCCGCGGCCCGGCGTTGTCGCACCTCCTCGATCGGATCCGAGCCGGTGACCCGGGTGTTCCACGAAGGGTTGCGCAGGGTGCGGGAGACGACCAGTTTAGGCGCGGCACGCCAGAATCGCGCGAAGTCGACGTAGAACGGCGAGACCGGGGCCAGATCGGCGGTGGGCCAGAAGCCCGCCAATATCTCGTAGGTTCTGCGTCCGTACAGCAGCAGATCGGCGCTGCGCAGTTCATCCAGGTATTCGGTGCAGAGTTCCTCGTCCACGACCGGCCAGTGGACCGCCTCGTCGGGCCCCTCCGCGAACCCGTCGAGTGATATCTGCATCCACAGTGTCACGCTTCCCATTCCATGCCTCATCTACCGCGTCAGGTGCCAGGAAGCAGATTCTGCACCCGCCTCGGGCCGCGCGCATCCGTAGAAGACCGGAAAGTTACCTAAGTAGTCGCTCGCCGGAGTGCGCCCCGGCCGACGGAAGAGCCACCGTCGAATGTACCGTCGTTCAGCGCAACGTTCACCCGACCCAATTCCCAGGCCGGGGAACCCGGTGTCAGCTCTCTGCGGGCAGGTCGGCGAGTTCGCTGTCGCTGTCGATGTAGTGTGCGACGAACTTGGTCACCAGCTCCGCCGCGGCCTTACCGGGCAGGGTCCGGGCGAGCTGCAATTGCCCGGTCAATTCAGCCAGATCGGCGGTCTCCTGCTCGGAGTCCTGGTACTTCTGCCAGGCGGTACGGTGGAAGAGGTCGACGAAGCGGCGGGCCATCCGGTCGCAGTCGGCGCGGATCCGTTCGAGCTCGCCGAGCACGTCGGCATCGGGAACACCGGCGGCCGCCAACTGTTCGGCGATCCGGATGAGCTGCCGGTCGGCGGGCCGATAGGTGGCGGCGTCCACCGGCTCGTAGAGACCCACCGCGACGATTCGGGCCAGCCCGTTCGGCACGGAACCGTAGCGTTCCTGCAGTTCGGTGGCTGCGATGGCATCGGCGGACGCGGGCGACTCGCCCGCGAGCGGCTCGCCGGATTCCATACCGCCGAGCAGCGGTCCGACACCCAGAATGTCCCCGAGATCGTCCCCGCGGTCCCAGGCCTCGAGCAGCTCCTTGATCCCGTTCAGCTTGATGCCGCGATCGAGCAGCCTGCTGATCGTGCGCACCCGATTGAGGTGATCTGGACTGTAATAACCCGTTCGCCCCTTGACCTGCGGCGGAGGCAGAACCCCCCGTTCGTGGTAAACCCGCAGGCTGCGCACGGTCGTGCCGGCAGCCCGCGCCAGTTCATCGATCGTGTACTCCACACCAGCAGCCATATAACAAGGAAACCACAAAGGCGTGGCGACGACCCGCCCCGGACACTACCGAAACGTCCGATTCAACCCGTGTCGGGCGCCGTTCGCTAGTTCGTCGGGCTTGAAGTAACGGCCCGTTGGATATGTGTACGGCGCTCGTCCTCCGACATACCGCCCCACACGCCGTACGGCTCGCCGACCGCCAGTGCGTAACTGCGGCACCGGTCGAGTACCGGACAGGTATCGCAGATCTGTTTGGCCCGCCGGACCCGTGCGGCGCGCGCCCGGCCCCGCTCCCCCTCGGGATGGAAGAACACGGTGGATTCCAGGCCGCGGCAGGACCCGTTCAATTGCCAGTCCCATGCCTCGGCAGCCGGGCGCCGAGACTGGATCACGGTGGACATACACAACTCCTCTGCCCGCAATGCTGTGAGGCCAGCGTAATTACTCCCCAGATCTGGGAATCGGCGTCGAATGAGCACCCGACAGCTTCCCGGCAGTGGCGACCACAGCGTGGAGCCGGACCGCGGAAACCGTCCTATGCTGCGAGTATGAGTGAGCTACCGGGCGCGCGCATCACCGTCGAGCAACGCGATCGGGCGCTGCGGGAGCTCGCCGAGCATCTCGGTTCGGGCCTGCTCACGCTCACCGAATACGAAGAGCGCACCGCCGCGGTGACCGCCGCGCGCACCACACCGGAACTCGCGGCCCTGTTCACCGATCTGCCCGCGCCACAGGCGACACCCGGAACGAGCGAGACCGCCGATCCCGCAGTGGGTTTTGCGGCGCTGGCCGGGGGTGCGGCCGTCTTCGCGCTGATTCTCGCGCTGGTGTACGGCGGCTGGCTGTGGCTGCTGCTGCTGGTGATCGTTCTGGTCTCGGCGCCGCTACTGCCCGCGGTGGCCCGGCGGCGCCGGATCGCCGGGCAGTCCTGACCTCTTACCAGCGGGTGTGCGGGCGCACGCTGTTGGCCAGATCGACGAGCCGATACCGGTGCAGGCGGCCGGGCACGGTCCGGGCCAGGGCGCGCAGCCGTGACTCCAGTCCGCTTCGGAGCCCCGCGACGGTGAGCGGATAGCCGAGTAGCCTGGCGTCGGCGGACGCGGGCCGCATCCGGGATTTCAACCACTCCAGTGCCGCGCCGACCACCACCACCTGCATCTGTAGCGCTCGCGGCTCGTCGACGAGTTCCAACCGCGACGCCGCCTCGCGCAGATCGATCTCGGTGATCTCCCGATGCGGCCGCGATACCAGCAGCAGGCTGCCCGTCATCCGGGCGGTGCCGTGATGCCGGGAGGTCACCGGCACCTCGTCGAGGACCTGCACGGCCTGCAACAGTTCACCGTCGGCGGCCAAGCGGCGAGCCAACCCGAACGCGGCGCTGACCACGGCGTGATTGGTCTGCCAGACCAGCCGGTAGAACTCCGACGCGGCGGTGTGCCACCGGTCGGAATCACCCGGATCGCTCAGCGTCTGCAGGGCCAGTTCGGCCGTGGCGGCCAGGGCCAGCGGCGGCGCCAGCTCGCCGGGCAGCATGGTGTGCACCTGGTCGAAATGCAGATAGGCGAGCTCGTAGCGCCCGTCCAGCAGATCGATGACCCCGCTGAACCATTCGACCCGCCAGTCGGTCACCACGCGGGGCCGCAACTCTTCCAGCAAGGCGAGCGCCGGAGCGCGTTCCCCCAGGTCGAGATGCGCGCGGACCGCGGCGAGCGCGGCCTCGACCTCGAAGGTCTCCGGCGCGTCGATGGTGCCGGCCGCGATCCGCTCGGAGGTCTGGCGCAACGAGTCCAGGGTCTGGCGGGCGTCTCCGTGCAGCAGCGGGCTCAACAGCTGGACACTGGGATCGTCGGCGTCGATCAGCGGGATCGGCAGGGTGGCCACCACCGACGCGGCGTCGAGACCGAGGCTGTGGTGTCCCCCGTCGACCATTCCGTCGGTCTGGCCGATCAAGGTGTCGATGCCGAAATCGCCGCGCATCGAGCCGAATTCCACCGACGCCTGTGGATGTTCCCGCCCGGAATCGGCGGCCAGCACCATCCGCAGCACCCCGGCCAACTGGCAGTACATGGCGTAGGTGGAGGGGAAGCGCCGGCTCGGGTCCACATGCGTGGCGCGCACCAGCAGCCGGTACAGGCACGGGTAACGCCGCAGCAGCGGGTACTCGTCCGGAGTCGGCATCTCGGTGCGGTAGTTGCCGTGGGAATCCTTGCGGAGATCCAGGATGAGTGCGGCGAGAGTGCGTCCGGCCGCGTACACGTCGGTGGCCACCGTGGGGCCGGTCTCGATGATCTCCGGCGCTTGATAGCCGGGGGTGCCGTAGATACTTCCGTACGATTCCATCGCCGCGACCGCGCCGAGGTCGATGAGTTTGACCTCGTCGTCGGTGACCATGATGTTGTCCGGTTTGAGATCGTTGTAGGCCAGCCCGAACGAGTGCAGGTAGTCGAGCGCGGGCAGGACCTCCATCATGTACGCGATGGTCTCGGCCACCGGGATGCGTTCCGGCCCCGCCATATCCAGCATCTTCTTCAAGGAGCGCCCGCCGACGTACTCCATGACGATGTAGCCGTCGGCCATCTCGCGATGCGAGCGGTGCTTGACGAAGTTGTAGATCTTGACCACGCCGGGATGGGTTATCTCCGAGAGGAACTGGCGTTCGGCCAGCGCCACCACATGCGCCTCGAAGTCCTGTGGGTTCTGCAACCCCTTCAGGACCACCCACCGGTCGCTGACATTCGTATCGACGGCCAGGTAGATCCAGCCCAGACCCCCGTGCGCCAGACAACCTTTCACCACGTACTG
Organism: Nocardia sp. NPDC004568; assembly: GCF_040609955.1. Classification (NCBI taxonomy): domain Bacteria; kingdom Bacillati; phylum Actinomycetota; class Actinomycetes; order Mycobacteriales; family Nocardiaceae; genus Nocardia; species Nocardia sp. NPDC004568. The sequence goes on along the minus strand of NZ_JBEXLL010000122.1, from coordinate 5,806 downwards.
TTCCGCCACGACCTCGCCGGCGGAGAGTGCGGGCAAGAAGTTGTAGGCCGACCCGCAGCGTGCGCACTCCCCGGCCACGGCGCCGGGCCCGTCCGGACCCGACCGCCCGGTGGGCGCCTGACATTTCCAGCAGAACCGCTTGTGCTCGGGCACCACCGGGTCCGCGAGCACCGCGGTGGCGGGATCGACCGGTTCCACCCGCGGCAGGGCCACCAGCCCCGCGCCGAGGCGGCGGACGCTGGGGCGGGAACGGGCACTGCGCCCGGAGGGCATCTCGTCCTCGAACCCGGCGAACGGGTCGGGATCGTCCGAATCCTCATCGTCGTCGTCGGCGAGCAGCAGGTCGTCGAGATCGTCGTCCGGACCGGCGAGACTGTTGAGCCGGGCGATATCGTCGCCGGTCAGCGCGGCGATGGCCCGGTCGAAGTCCGACAGCTCCGGCGTCTCGGGCGGGGTGTCCGATCGGTCGGGCGGGGCCACCGGGGGTACCGCGCCCACTGTCACCGGCACGAAGACGCCGGATCCGCTGGGGACCGAGGCGGCGTCGGTGGCACTACGCGGTTCCGGCCTACCGGATTCGGCGAGTAGCTCCTCGGCGGCCCGCGTCAGATCGGAATCGGCGGCGCGGCGCACACTTTCGCTGCTGTTGGTGCGTAGCGTCGACCAGGTGTGCGCGCCACGCCGGGGCATATCCGCGCCGCGGATCCGCCGCTTCGACCAGGGCGGCGGGAGCGGACGCTCGGAGCTGGGCTGCGACGAGCTGGGCTGCTCTGGCATGCACGACCTCTCAAACCCGCGGAAGAACAGAGAGAGTCTATTGTTATCCCGGTCCGCGGGGTCGAGAGGCCGATCGTTCCCTTTCCTGGGAATGCGGAATACCCCGGACCTGCTATCCGGGGTATTCCACGCAGTTCGGCGTTACCGCTGGTCCTCGGGTTCGTCGAGGATACGAACGGTGTCACCGGGTTCTTCGGCCAGCGCCGGAGCAGCGGGCACCGCGGCACGTGCGGCGGTGAGCTCACCCACCCGCTTCCGTGCCATGAACCAGCCGCCGACCAGGGCCGGAACCCCGACCACCACCATGGCGATCACCGCGGCCCGCTGTTCGATCTCGTCGCTGAACAGCATCAGCAGCACCACGCCGACCAGGAATACCAGGGTGGCGTAGCTGGTGTACGGAGTGCCGGGCAGACGGAACTTCGGCCGGGTCACCTTGCCGTCGCGAGCCCACTTCCACAGCTGGAGCTGGCACAGCACGATCGCGGTCCACGAGAAGATGGTGCCCAGCGCCGAAACGTTCAGCACGATCTCGAAGGCCTGATCGGGCACCACCGCGTTCAGTCCGACACCAGCCAGCGCGATCACACCGGTGGCGAGGATGCCCACGTACGGCACCCCGTTCTTGGACATCCGGCTCGCGACGGACGGTGCGCTGCCGTTCATCGACATCGAGCGCAGGATGCGGCCGGTCGAGTACAGGCCGGCGTTCAGACTGGAGAACGCCGCGGTCAGCACCACCAGGTTCATGACCGAGCCGGCACCGTCGATACCGATCTTGGAGAAGAAGGTGACGAACGGGCTCTCACCGGACTTGAAGACGGTGTAGGGCAGCAGCAGGCCCAGCAGCACCAGCGAACCGACGTAGAACAGCGCGATCCGGGCGATCACCGAGTTGATGGCGCGCGGCATGATCTTCTCGGGATTCTCCGCCTCACCGGCGGCGGTACCGACGAGTTCCACCGCGGCGTAGGCGAAAACGACACCGGTGGTGACGACGACCAGCGGCAGGAAACCGCTCGGGAACAGGCCGCCGTTGTCGGAGAGAACGCTGAGACCGGTCGGCTGGCCCTCGATGTCGAAGCGACCGGCCAGGAAGATGGTGCCGATGATCAGGAAGGCCACCAGAGCGACGACCTTGATCAGCGCGGCCCAGAATTCCAGTTCACCGAACCATTTCACCGAGATCAGGTTGATCGCGACCACGATGGCCAGCGCGATGAGCGCGATGGTCCACTGCGGGATCACCTCGAACGCGCCCCAGAAGTGGACGTAGGTGGCGATCGCGGTGATGTCCACGATGCCGGTCATGCACCAGTGGAAGAAATACATCCAGCCGACCGCGAAGGCCAGCTTCTCGCCGTAGAACTCACGAGCGTAGGACACGAACGATCCGGAGGACGGGCGATGCAGGACCAGCTCGCCCAGAGCCCGCAGAATGAAGAATACGAAGACACCGCAGACGGCGTACACCAGGAACAGACCGGGGCCGGCCTCGTGCAACCGGCTGCCGGCGCCGAGGAACAGGCCCGTTCCGATGGCGCCACCGATGGCGATCATCTGGAGCTGCCGGGGCCGCAGCGACTTGTGATAGCCCGCATCTTCGGCGTGCAGACCGTCCGCCGGCGCCGCCTGACCCGGAGGCTCTTGAACTGTTGTCATCATGTTGCCTTTCGAGTGGCGCAGATCATGTCTGCGAGCAATGTACCGCTAGTTAGCGGCACGATCAATAGGGGGCCGTCATGTGTAACGCCGTGGAAACCAGGGACTTTGGCGAAAAGCCGAGGTCGGCCGCACTGCAAGAGCCATTGATCGAGCCGCTGAACGTCGATACGCTGGACACGTCAAATGCGTAGGGAGCACCCAGATGGCCTGGTTCGAACGCGAGTTCATCGCCGTCCCCGAGACGGGCAAGAAGCAACTCGTCTACAAGTGGCCGGATGTGAACATCCGGCGATACTCCCGCGCCATCGTCAACGCCGACCAGACAGCACTGTTCGTGAAGTCCGGGCAGGTCCTGGCCGCGCTGGGGCCGGGCCGGCATCGGATCGACGCGGACGAACTCCCGGTGCTCGGCGCTCTGGTGGATACGCTGACCGGCGGCAACCTCTACCGCGCCGAGCTCTACTTCGTCTCCACCCGGGAATTCGCCGGTATCAAATTCGGCGGCCGCCTCGCCGATATCGCCGATCCGGTCAGTGAGCAGATCGTCACGCTGCGGGTCTTCGGTGAGTTCGCGCTCTCGGTCCGCGACGCCGGGCAACTGATCACCTCGCTGGCGGGCAGCACCGATCTGCACGATCCGGCCGGGGTCGAATCCTGGAGTGCCGACCTGCTGCTCAAGGCGATGAAGGTCGCGGTGACCCAGGGCGTCTCCCAGGGCGAGTGGCCGGTCCTCGGCCTGTCCGGACTCCTGCCCGTGATCGAGCGGGTGGTCGTCCAGCAGACCAATACCGCGCTCTACGAGTACGGGTTACGGATACCGCGGCTCGGCAATTTCGACATCACCCTGGCCCCCGAGGACGCCGAGCGGCTCAAACGACTCGCCAAGGATGTCACCTACATCCGGCTCGCCGGCGATTTCCGGCAGTACGCCGCCGGGGAGATGGCCCTGGGCGCGGGCCAGGGTCTGGCCTCCGGGAACGGCCACGACGGCGGGTTCATCGGCGCCGCGCTGGGCATCAACGCCCTGCAGCAGCCGGGGCCCGCGGTCACGGGAAATTTCCCGCCCCCACCGAGTTCGCCCTGGCAACAGCACCAGCAGACCCGGGAGGAGCCGAGCGCGCCGGCGCTGCCGCCCACCGCGAAACCCGCTGAACTCGGCCCTGCCGCGCATCCGGTCTGCACCGACTGCGGCACCGCCAACCCGCCGGGCGCCAAGTTCTGTGTCGAATGCGGTCATCGCCTCGCTCCCGCCGAACCGGCCCGCTGCCGCGAATGCGATGCCGAATTGCCATCGACAGCCAGATTCTGCGCTTCCTGCGGGACCCGCCGCCCGGACTGAACCGATACCGGCGCCTCCCGGCCGGGAGCTGGACGCCCGACCCGAATCGGTGGAGGCCCGGTCGCCGGGAGCGTAGGGCGCGAGCCGGGTCACCCGAGGGGCGAAGGGATTCGGCCGGTCGGTTTCGGCGGCACAGCGGAAACGGCGGGTGGCCGTCCGGCACGAACCGGACGGCCACCCGCGAATTATGCGCGCTCAGGCGACGATGCCGGACTCCGAACTACCCGCCAGACTCCGCACCTGCCGCGCCGCCACCGACAGAGTCGCCAGATCGTGCCGGGTCACCCCGAAGATCTCGGTGAGCGCGGCGCGGGCCCGGGTCAGCCGTGACCGGTTGGTCTGTTCCCAGTAGTCCAGCTTCTCCGTCACCGGATCCTCCGGATCGGTGGCGGTGGCGATATCCAGTGTCAGCAACCGCAGTGACTCGTACAGATCGTCACGCAGTGCCAGCCGCGCCAGACTCGCCCACCGCTGATCGTGGTCCAGATCGCCGACCGCGCTGATCAACCGGGTGATCTCCAGATGCGCGTTGAGCGCGAAATAGAGTTCGGCGATCTCCTGTGCGTCGCGTTCGGCGATATCGGCGATATCCAGGACGTCCAGCAGCGGGAAGAGATGGATCAGACGGTAGACCTCGGCGGCCAGATCCGCCGGGGCGCCGTGCTCGGTCGCCTCGGTGGCATGGGCGGCGACCCGCTCGGCCAACGGTTTCGGCAGCCAGCCGGGCACCTGGTCCGCCAGCGCGCGCACCCCCTCGCGATAGCGGGTGATATCGGCCCCGATCGCGATCGGCTGCGGCCGGTTGAGCAGCAGCCAGCGCGCGGCACGTTCCAGCGTGCGGTTGGTCTCCACTTCGAGCTGATCGCGCACCGAGGTCGGCATCTGCTCGGAGCGGATACGGTGCCACAGCTGTCGCAATCCGAAGATCTCCACCGCGGCGGTGAACGCGCGCACCGCGTCGTCGGTGGTGGCGCCGATCTCCTCGGACAGCCGGAACGCGAACGTCGCACCGCCGAAGTCGACCATCTCGTTGACCACCACGGTGGCCACGATCTCGCGCCGCAGCGGATGCCTGGTGATCGCACCGGCGAAACGCTCCCGCAGCGGTGTCGGGAAGTAATCCGGCAGCACCGCCGCGAAGGTGGGGCTGTCCGGCAGGTCCCCGGCGAGCAGATCGGCCTTCAGCGCGAGCTTCACATGGGCGATCATGGTGGCAAGTTCCGGCGAGGTCAGCCCCGCTCCGACGGAGATCCGGCGTTCCATCTCGGCGTCACCCGGCAGGGCCTCGAGTCGGCGGTCCACGCCGCGCCGGGTCTCCAACTCGGTGAGCAGCCGCCGGTGCACCGCACCACGCCGCCCGGCGCCCGACCGGGACAGGCCGATCCGGAAGTTCTGCGAGATATTGTCGCGCAGCACCAATTCGGCGACCTCGTCGGTCATTTCCGCGAGCAACGGATTACGATCCGCGATATCGAGTTCGCCCGCCGACACCACACCGTCGAGCAGAACCTTGATGTTCACCTCGTGGTCCGAGCAATCCACACCCGCGGAATTGTCCAGCGCGTCGGTGTTCATCTTCCCACCGTTACGGCAGAACTCGATACGCCCCAGCGCCGTCGCACCGAGATTACCGCCCTCACCGATCACCTTCACCCGGAGCCGATCGGCATTCACCCGGACGGCGTCGTTGGACTTGTCACCCACATCGGCATTCGTCTCCGAACTCGCCTTGATATAGGTACCGATACCACCGTTCCACAACAGATCGACCGGAGCCTCGAGAATCGCGCGGATCATCTCCGGCGGCGAGAGCCGGGTGACACCTGCCGGAAGCTTCAGAGCGGCACGGACTTGCGGGCTGACCGGGATGGCCTTCGCGGTGCGGTCGTAGACGCCGCCACCAGCACTGATCAACGAACGATCATAATCGGCCCAACTCGACCGAGCCAACCCGAACAACCGCGACCGCTCACCGAACGACGACCCCGCATCCGGATCCGGATCCAAAAAAATATGACGATGATC
>NZ_JBEXLL010000121.1:0-10876 GCF_040609955.1 Nocardia sp. NPDC004568 | reverse complement strand
TCGGATCCGTCGTTGTTGATCGCGTTCGCGCGGCAGCGGGCGTTGTCGGTGGATGCGCGGTGTAAGGCGTTCGCGGCGGCGGCGGATGGGACGGGCTTCTCCGAGGGGCTCGGGATGCTGGTGCTGGAGCGGCTTTCCGATGCACGGCGACTCGGACACGATGTGCTGGCGGTGGTGCGGGGTTCGGCCGTCAATCAGGACGGGGCCAGTAACGGGCTCACCGCTCCGAACGGCCCGTCGCAGGAACGCGTGATCGCCGCGGCGCTCGCGAGTGCCGGTCTGGAGCCCGCGGATATCGATGCGGTGGAGGCGCACGGTACGGGCACGATGCTGGGTGATCCGATCGAGGCGCGGGCGTTGATCAATGTCTACGGCGCCCGGGGGGAGAGTGGTCCGTTCCGGTTGGGTTCGTTGAAGTCGAATATCGGTCATACCTCCGCGGCGGCGGGTGTGGGTGGTGTGATCAAGATGGTGCAGGCCATGCGCCACGGGGTGTTGCCGAAGACATTGCACGTGGATGCGCCGTCGCCGCATGTGGAGTGGGATCCGGCCACTGTGCGGTTGCTGACCGAGGCGGAGCCGTGGCCGGCGGGGGAGCGGGTGCGCCGGGCCGGGGTCTCCTCCTTCGGGGTGAGCGGCACGAATACGCACATGATCCTCGAGGAGGCACCGGCCGAGGCGGTTGCCGCGACCGGTGAGACCACTACGGTCGAACCGGGCGCCGCGGCCGCCGGGACCGCGCCGGCCGTCGCGACGGATCTCGTTCCGTTCGTGCTGTCGGCCCGATCGGAGGACGCGCTGCGCGGCCAGGCGGACCGGCTGCGGCAGTGGCTGATCGGCGCACCGGAGGCCGACCTGCACGATGTCGCCTATTCGCTGGCGACCTCCCGGGCCCTGCTCGAATGCCGCGCGGTGATACCGGCAGCCGATCGCGGCGCGCTGCTCGCCGGTCTGGCGGAGGTGGCGGCGGGTGCGCCCGGGGCGCTTGTGGGGCGCGCGGGCCCGGGCCGGACCGCGTTCCTGTTCACCGGTCAGGGCGCGCAGCGGACCGGTATGGGCGTGGGGCTGTATCAGGCGTTCCCGGCGTTCGCGACCGCACTGGACGAGGTGTGCGCGCAGTTCGATCCGCTGCTGGGGCGCTCCTTGAAAGAGATCATGTTCACCGACGCCGGCGGGGTGCTGGACCGGACCGAGTTCACCCAGCCGGCGCTGTTCGCGTACGAAGTGGCCGTCCTGCGGCTGCTGGAATCGTTCGGTGTCGTCCCGGATGTGCTGATCGGCCATTCCATCGGCGAACTGGCGGCGGCCTACGCGGCGGGGGTGTGGTCCCTGCCCGACGCGTGCGCGCTGGTCGCCGCGCGCGGCCGGCTGATGGGGGCGCTGCCGGTGGGCGGTGCGATGCTGGCGGTGGCGGTACCGGAAACGGTGGCGCGGGAACTGGTGGCCGAGTTCCCGGGCCGGCTCTCGGTCGCCGCGGTCAACGATCCGGCCTCCACCGTGCTCTCCGGTGACGAGGACGCCGTCTCCGAGGTCGAGGTCCGGCTGGCCGCTCAGGGAGTGAAAACCAACCGGCTGCGGGTGAGCCACGCCTTCCATTCCGCGCGGATGGACCCCATGCTCGCCGAATTCCGGGCGGTGGCGGCCGGTATCGCCTACGCGCGGCCGCAACGGACCGTGATATCGAACGTCTCCGGTGAAATCGACGGGGACACCCTGACCGATCCCGAACACTGGGTGCGGCAGGTCCGCGGCTGTGTCCGGTTCGCCCCGGGTGTGGACGCCGCGGTCGGGGCGGGAGTCCGGCATTTCGTGGAGGTGGGGCCGGACGCGGTGCTGGCCGCCGCGACGCGGCGGTGCCTGGCGGAGCATCCGGAGGCCGAGGCGGCCGCCACGGTGGCCGCGACCGCGCGCCGTCCGGTCGGGTCCGCGGCCGGTACGCCGGCCGACGCCGAGGTCACGCAGTTCGTTTCCGCGCTGGCGCAGATCCAGGTCGCCGGGGTGCCGGTGGATCGGCGGGCCTGGTTCGCCGGTCGCGCGGTGCGCCGGATCGGCCTGCCGACCTACGCCTTCCAACGGCGCCGCTTCTGGCTGGACTCCGGGGGCGATACCGGGGTGTCCTCGCTCGAACATCCGGTCCTCACCGGGGTACTCGGACTCGCGGGGTCCGACGAATGGTTGTTCACCGGGCGTTTCTCGCTGCGCACCCATCCGTGGGTGGCCGACCACATGACCTACGGCGTGGTGGTGCTGCCGAGCGCGACCCTGATCGAGATGCTGCTGGTCGCGGGCGCCCGGATCGGGTGCGGCACGGTGGAGGAACTCACCCTGCAGGCGCCGATCCTGCCGACCGGTGACGACGAGATCGAGCTGCAGGTGCTGGTGCAGGCGGCCGACGAACAGGGGCGCCGCCCGTTCGAGTTCTACTTCCGCGTCGCCGGCGAGACCGAATGGGTGCACAACGCGACCGGCGCGCTGGCCGGGCCGACTTCCGGCGAGGCGGATCTGCCTGCGCGGTTGCGGGACGAGACATGGCCCCCAGCGGATGCCGAACCGCTGGACAGTGTGGGACTTCCGGCACTCATCGCCAAGGACACCGGCCTGGAATACGGTCCGGCCTTCCTCGGTGTGCGGGCGGCCTGGCAGCGCGGCGACACCGTGTTCTCCGAGATCGAGCTGGATACCGCGGCGGCGCCGGAGGCCGGCCGCCATACGCTGCATCCCGCCCTGCTGGACATGGTGATGCACGCCGGCTTCTCCCGGCTGCTCTGTGGCGACGGCGACGGCGACTCCGATACCGGCCGGCTGCTGTTCCGCTGGGGCGGTGCGCGGTTCCACGCCACCGAGCCCGGGCGCCGGGCGGAGGTGACCACCCTGCGGGTGATGGCGGTCGTGACCGGGCCGGAGACCGTCGCGGTGGCCGCCGTCGATCCGGCGGGCGACCCGATCGTCTCCGTGGACGCGGTGGTGATGCGCTCGTACGACGTCGAGGAATTCCGCAGCACCCTGCCCGGTGCCGCCGCGAACCTGTACCAGGTGCGCTGGGAGCCGGCCGGTCCGGCCGGGGGCGAGCAGCTCGGCTGGTCGCCCGCGGTGCTCGGCGACGGCGGGATATCCGGGATCGACTCCGCTTACCCGAGTCCCGCCGCGGCGGCCGCGGCCGAGCGGGTACCGGATGTGCTCGTCTGGCGGGCCGCCACTGCGGCGGCCGGCGCGCCGGTGGAGGTCCGGGCCGGGGTACGCGACGCGCTCGCCGTGTTCCGGTCGTTCCTCGCGGAGGACCGTCTCGCCGGGACCCGCCTGGTCGTGGTGACCACGGGTGCCGCGGACCTGCCCGGCGAGATCCCGGACGCGCGCGCCGCCGCGGTCCGGAGCCTGGCCGGGGTCGCGCAGTCGGAGAACCCCGGGCGGTTCGTGCTCGTCGACGCGGAACCGGACCGTCCGGTGGACGCCGACCGCCTCGCGGCGGTCCTGCGATCCGGCGAACCCCAGGTCGCGGTGCGTGGCGCGGAAACGCTGGTACCGCGCCTGGTTCGGGCCGCCACGTCCACCGGCCGCGGTGCGGGGTCGCTGCCGGCGGACGCGACGGTGCTGATCACCGGGGGCACCGGTGGACTCGGCGCGCTGTTCGCCCGGCACCTGGTGGCCGAGTACGGGGTACGGCGGCTGGTCCTGACCTCCCGCCGGGGTCCGGCCGCGCCGGGTGCCGCGGAGCTGGTCGCGGAACTGGACGCGGCCGGCGCCCACGCGCGGGTGGTCGCCTGCGATATCGCCGACCGGGACGCGGTGCGCGCCCTGCTCGACGGTATCGGAACAGATCGGCCGCTGGCGGTGGTGCACACCGCCGGGGTGCTCGAGGACGCGACCATCGCCTCGCTGACCGCCGAGCAGGTGGACCGGGTGGCCGCGCCCAAGATCGACGGCGCCTGGTGGCTGGACGAGCTGACGCGCGACCGTGATATCGCGGCGTTCGTGCTGTTCTCCTCGGTGGCCGCGATCCTGGGGTCGGCCGGTCAGGGTAATTACGCGGCCGCCAACAGTTTCCTGGACGCGCTCGCGCAGCGGCGACGCGCCTCCGGGGCGCCGGCGGTATCGCTGGCCTGGGGGCCGTGGGAGCAGGGCAGTGGGATGACCGGCGGGCTGGACCGGGTCGCGGTGGCCCGGTGGCAGCGCCTGGGCCTGAGTCCGCTGGCCGGCGCCGAGGGCCGGCGGCTCTTCGACGCCGCGCTGGCCGGGGAGCAGGCCCGGCCGGTCCCGGTGCGCTTCGACCCGGCCGCGGTGCGCCGCGAAGCCGATCCTGGTGCGGTGCCCGTGGTGTTGCGCGGTCTGGTGCGCCCGGCGGCGCGTCCGGTGCGCGCGCCGGGTGACGGTGCGGCCGGCCATGCGGCGGGCTCGCTGGGTGCCGCGCTCGCGGAAGTCCCCGCGGCGCAGCGCGCTGATCTGGTGCTCGAGGTGGTCCGTGCGCAGGTGGCGGCGGTACTCGGGCACGAGTCGGGCAACGATATCCGCCCCGATCAGCGTTTCGACGAGATCGGCCTGGATTCACTGGGCGCGGTCGAATTCCGCAACCGGCTGAGCAAGGCGTCCGGGCTGACCCTGCCCTCGACCCTCGTCTTCGATCATCCGACTCCGGTGGCGGTGGCCGGGCTGGTGCTGGCCCGGGTGGCGCCGAGTGCGGACGCTCCGGTGAAGAAGGTCGTGCGGCGGACACGGGTGGACGAGCCGATCGCGATCGTGGGGATGGCGTGCCGGTTCCCCGGCGGTGCCGATTCCGCGGCGGGCCTGTGGGATCTGGTAGCCGCGGGCCGGGACGCGACGGGCGACTTCCCGGACGACCGCGGCTGGGATCTGGAGCGGCTGTTCGACGAGGACGCCGACAAACCCGGCACCGTCTATACCAGGCGGGGCGGATTCCTCTACGACGCGGGTGATTTCGATCCCGGCTTCTTCGGGATCGGCCCGCGGGAGGCCTCGGCGATGGACCCGCAGCAGCGCCTGCTGCTCGAGGTGTCGTGGGAAGCCCTGGAGGACGCGGGCATCGATCCGGTATCGCTGCGCGGCAGCGACACGGGGGTGTTCGCGGGCGCCGGCTACTCGGGCTATATCGATCGGGTGGTCGGTGATCTGGAGGGTTACCGGCTCACCGGCACCACCAGCAGTGTGATCTCCGGGCGCGTCGCCTACGTGTTCGGCCTGGAGGGGCCGGCCGTGACCGTCGATACCGCGTGTTCGTCGTCGCTGGTCGCCCTGCATCTGGGCGTCCAGGCGCTGCGGCGGGGGGAGAGTTCGCTGGTCCTCGCCAGCGGGGTGACCGTGGCGGCCAGCCCGTATCTCTACGTCGATTTCGCTCGGCAGCGCGGGCTCTCGCCGGACGGACGGTGCAAGGCGTTCTCCGCCGCCGCCGACGGTGTGGCCTTCGCCGAAGGCGTCGGTGTGCTGGTGCTGGAGCGGCTCTCCGACGCGCGCCGCAACGGGCACGAGATCCTGGCCGTCGTCCGGGGTACGGCGGTGAATCAGGACGGGGCCAGCAATGGTTTGACGGCGCCGAACGGTCCGTCGCAGGAGCGGGTGATCGCGGCGGCATTGGCGGACGCGGGTTTGGCGCCGGCGGATATCGACGCGGTGGAAGCGCATGGGACGGGGACGACACTGGGTGATCCGATCGAGGCCCAGGCCCTGATCGCCGCCTACGGCGGGGACCGCGCCGACCGGCCGCTGCGGATCGGCTCGCTCAAATCCAATATCGGCCACACCGTGGCCGCGGCCGGGGTGGGCGGGGTGATCAAGATGGTGCAGGCGATGCGGCACGAGATGCTGCCGCGCACCCTGCACGCCGACGAGCCCAGCCCGCATGTGGACTGGTCCTCCGGCGACGTCCAGGTGCTCACCGAGGCGCAGCCGTGGCCGGCCGGCGGGCGGGTGCGCCGGGCCGGGGTCTCCTCCTTCGGGGTGAGCGGCACCAATGCCCACGCCATTCTGGAGGAAGCGCCCGCGCCCGCGGCCCGGTCCACACGGCCGGCGCCCGCGTCCGGAGCGGCGCCGGAATCGCCGGTGCCGCTGCTGGTCTCGGCCTCGTCCGCGGCCGGTCTGCGGGCGCAGGCGCAGCGGCTGCGGGACTGGTGGGTCACCCACCCGGACACCCCGGCCTGGGATATCGCCGCGTCGCTGGTCGAATCCCGCGCGCAGCTGGAGTGGCGGGCCGCGATCGTGGGTACCGGCCGCGACGAATTGCTGGCCGGTCTCACGGATCTGGTCGCGGGCGCCGAATCCGCGGCCGTCGCCGAGGGTATGGCCGGCGTGGGCCGGACCGCTTTCCTGTTCACCGGGCAGGGTGCCCAGCGCGCCGGGATGGGCGCGGACCTCTACCGCGTGTTCCCGGTGTTCGCCGCCGCGTTCGACGAGGTCTGCGCGGAATTCGACCCGTTGCTCGGCCGTCCGCTGCGGGAACTCGTGTTCGACCCGGCCGACCCGGCCGAGCTGGACCGCACCGAGTTCACCCAGCCCGCGCTCTTCGCCTTCGAGGTGGCGCTGTGGCGGCTGGTGGAATCGTTCGGCCCGGTACCCGATCTGGTGATCGGCCATTCGATCGGGGAACTGGCGGCCGCCTACGCCGCCGGGGTGTGGTCGTTGTCGGATGCCTGCCGGCTGGTGGCCGCGCGCGGCCGGCTGATGGGCGCCCTGCCCGCGGGCGGGGCGATGACAGCGGTCGCGGTCGGTGCGGCGGACGCCGCGGAACTGGCCGCCGGATACGGCGACGAACTGTCGATCGCCGCGATCAACGGACCGGGTTCGGTGGTGTTCTCCGGCGATTCCGACGCGGTGGCCGAGGTCGAACGCCGGGCCGTCGCCGCCGGGCACAAGTTCAGCCGGTTGCGGGTGAGTCATGCGTTCCACTCGGCGCGGATGTCCCCGATGCTGGACGAATTCCGGGCGGTGGCCGCCGGACTGACCTACCACCCGCCGCAGCTACCGGTCGTCTCGAACCTCACCGGCGCGGTCGCCGGGACCGAACTGACCGATCCGGAGTACTGGGTGGCGCAGGTCCGCGGGTGTGTCCGGTTCGCGCCGGGCATCGAGACGCTGGCCGCGGCCGGGGTACGGCGGTTCCTGGAGATCGGACCGGACGCCGTACTCACCGCGATGACCCGCCAGTGTCTCGCCGAGATACCGGGCGTCGAGGCGAAATCGGCGGTGATCGCCGCGGCACGCCGGGCGACGGCCGAACCCGTCCAGTTCGTCGGCGCACTGGCGCGGGCGCATGTGGCCGGGCTGCGGGTGGACTGGCAGCCGCTGTACGCCGATCGGGCCGCGGCGCGGGTCGCGTTGCCCACCTACGCGTTCCGGCATCAGCGCTTCTGGTTGCGGCCGGCGGCCGCGACCGCGGCGAGCGGATCGGGCCATCCGGTGCTGACCGAGGTGGTGCGGCTGGCGGGCAAGGACGAATGGCTGCTCACCGGCCGGTTGTCGGCCCGCACGCATCCGTGGCTCGCCGATCACGTCAGTCATGGTGCGATGGTCGTGCCCAGTACCGCGCTGCTGGAGATGCTGCTGGTCGCGGGCCCGCGGTTCGGTAGTTCGGGGGTCGCCGAACTGACTCTCGAGGCGCCGGTGCTCCCTCCCCCGGACGGCGCGATCGAGCTGCAGGTGCTGGTGGACGAGGCCGACGAGACGGGCCGGCGCCCCTTCGTCTTCCACTACCGCCGCGCCGGCGACGACGGTGCCGACTGGGTGCGCAATGCCAGCGGCATCCTGGCCGGGGCCCGTCCGGCGGCGGAACCGCTGCTGGACCGGCTGCGGGCCGAACCCTGGCCGCCGCGCGACGCCGAACCCGTGGACCCGGAGTGGATTCCGGCGCATATCGCGGCGGCGGCCGGGCTCGAGTACGGCCCGTCGTTCTGCGGGACCGAGCGCGCGTGGCGGCGCGGTGACACCGTGTTCTCGGAGGTCGCCCTCGACCCGGGCGTCGATCCGGACGATTTCGCCGTGCATCCCGGTCTGCTGGACGGACTCGGGCACGCCGCGCTCGCCTGCCTGATGTGGCCGGAACTCGACGGTGACCCGAAGCTCGGAAAACTGCTCTTCCGCTGGGCGGGCGCGCGCTTCCACGAGGTGGTGCGACCGGGCCCGCTGCGGGTGATGGCCGTGTCGAAGGGCACCGACGCCATCGCGCTGGCGGCGATCGATGCCGCCGGCAATCCGGTGGTCTCCATCGACGAGGCCGTGATGCGCACCTACGACGTCGACCGGTTGCGCGCCTCGTCGACCGGCGCGCCGGCGGTGCTGCGGCTGGAGTGGACCGAGGTGGCGCCGGCCGGCGACTCGTCGTCCGGTGTCCTCGCGGCGCTCGGACCGGTACCGGTGACCGGTGTGCCGGAGTGGTTCCCGGACCTCGACGCGCTGGTCGCCCACGAGGGCGAGCAACCCGCCGCGGTGCTGTGGTCCGTCGCCGCCGGCACGGTCGGGCGCACCGGCGATATCGCCGGTGCGGTCCACGACCGGGTCCACTCGGCACTGCGGACCGTGCAGGCATGGCAGAGCAGCGGTGCCGCGGCCGGCACCCGGCTCGTGGTGATCACCGGCGACGCGGCCGGACTGCCCGGCGCGTCTCCTGATCTGGCCGCCGCGGCGGCGGCCGGACTGGTACGCAGTGCGCAGGCCGAATACCCGGGACAGATCGTGCTGCTCGATCTCACCGCCGCCGACGAACCCGTCCCGGCCGAGGTGGTGCGGCGGGCGCTCGCGTCCGGGGAAGCCGAGATCGCGATCCGGGCCGGCACCCTGCTGGCGCCGCGTCTGGTGCCCGCGGAGCACGCCGCGGCCCGGCCGGACTTCGGGACCGGCACCGTGCTGATCACCGGGGGTACCGGCGGTCTGGGGGCGGTGCTGGCCCGGCATCTGGTCACCGAACACGATGTCCGCGATCTGCTCCTGGTCTCGCGTGGCGGTGTGAACGCGCCGGGTGCGGCGGAGTTGCGCGCGGAGCTGATCGCGCTCGGCGCGCGGCCCCGGATCGAGGCCTGTGACGTCTCCGATCCCGGTGCGGTGCGGGCCCTGCTCGCGGCTGTCCCGGCCGAGCGTCCGCTGACGGCCGTGATCCACGCGGCCGGCACGCTCGACGACGCCACCGTCGCCACCTTGACGCCGGAGCGGACAGATCACGTGCTCGCGCCGAAGGCCGACGCGGCCTGGATCCTGCACGAGGCCACTCGGGAGACCGGCCTTCGCGCGTTCGTCCTGTTCTCCTCCATCGCCGGCGTGCTCGGGTCGGCCGGTCAGGGCAACTACGCCGCGGCCAACAGTTTCCTGGACGCGCTGGCGATCCGGCGCCGGGCCGAGGGGTTGCCCGCGGTCGCACTCGGCTGGGGGCTGTGGGAGCGGGTGGACACCGGAGGTATGGCCGGGGCGCTGGACGAAGCCGGTATCGCCCGGCTGGCCCGCGCCGGAGTTCACCCGCTCGGCCGCGCGGACGGTCTGCGGTTGTTCGACACCGTCGCCGGGGTCGGCGCGGATCCCCGGAACCCACCGGTGGTGGTGCCGTTGCGCTTCGACGCGCAGGCCCTGCGCCGTGCGGGACAGGGGGATACGGTGCCGACGGCACTGCGCGGATTCGTCCGGAGTGCGGGCGGTGCGGCCGGTCGGCGGTCGCGGGTGTTCACGCTGGACCGGATCCCGGCGGACAAACGGGAGCAGGCCGTCACCGATCTGGTGCTCGAACAGGCCGCGGCGGTCCTCGGCCATTCGTCGGCCGCCGATATCCGGCCCGAGCAGGGCTTCGACGAACTCGGCTTCGATTCGCTCGGTGGCGTGGACTTCCGCAACCGGTTGTCCACGGTGACCGGACTGCAGTTGCCCTCGACCCTGGTCTTCGACTATCCGACGCTCGCCGATATGGCCGGATACCTGTACGAGCAACTGGCCGCGGCGGTCCCGGCGGTCCCGGCGGCACCGCCCGCCGACCCCGCCGAACCGGACGCGGACCTCGCTCGGCTCGCGGAACTCGTCGACCGGGTGCTGGCCACCGCGGGTGACGACGAGCCGACGGTCACCGCCCTGCTGGGCATCGGGGACCGGCTGCGGTCCCATCTGGGCGGCCGATGGCCGGCCGACGAATACGACGACCTCGCCGCGCATTCGAGCGACGAGCTTTTGGATCTGATCGACGAGGAGTTCGGCCGAGCATGAGCAACGAGGAACGGCTCACCCGGTATCTGCGGAAACTGACCGGGGACCTGCGCGCAGCCAACAAACACATCGGCGAACTCGAGGACCGGGCTCGCGAACCCATCGCCATCGTGGGGATGAGCTGCCGCTATCCCGGCGAGGTCCGGACTCCCGAACAACTGTGGGAGCTGGTCGACGCGGGAACCGACGCGGTGGGCCCGCTACCCGCCGATCGCGGCTGGGACCTGGAGCGGCTCTACGATCCGGACCCCGAGGTGCCGGGCACCATCTACACGAGGGAGGGCGGGTTCCTCCATTCCGCACCGGATTTCGACGCCGGCTTCTTCGGGATCGGGCCCCGGGAGGCCGCGGTGATGGATCCGCAGCAGCGGCTGATGCTGGAGGCGTCGTGGGAGGCGCTGGAGGACGCGGGTATCGACCCGGTGTCCCTGCGCGGCAGCGATACCGGGTTCTTCGCCGGTGTCTTCCACCAGTACTACGGGCCGCGGGTCGGTTCACCGGAGCTGACGGCCGAAGCGGAAGGGCACGCCTATCTGGGCGCGGCCAGCTGCGTGCTGTCGGGCCGGGTGTCCTACACCTTCGGTTTCAAGGGTCCGACGTTGTCGGTGGATACGGCGTGTTCGTCGTCGTTGGTGGCGTTGCATCTGGCGTGTCAGGCGTTGCGGCAGGGGGATACGTCGCTGGCGTTGGCGGGTGG
>NZ_JBEXLL010000120.1:0-12560 GCF_040609955.1 Nocardia sp. NPDC004568 | reverse complement strand
GGGACGGTGAACCGTCCCGGGCCGAGGCGGCCTCACAGCAGAGTGGTCTGCTCCGCCTCATCGGCAGCGGGCGCCAGTAGTTCCGGGCCGTTGTTCTTCACACTGTTCACCAGGGTGGACACCGGGCGGGCCGCGATCTCGGCCACCAGGGCGTCGCTGGGCGGCCCGAGCAGGTCGGCGGGGGCGCGGTGATCGGGGTCGAGCCAGGCGTCCCAGTGTTCACGGGGCATGGGCAGCGGCATCCGGTCGTGGATCCGGGTGAGGTCGCCGACAGCGTCGGTGGTGAGGATGGTGCACGAGAGCAGCGGTTCCGGATCGTCGAGCGAGCGATCCCGCCAGACCGACCACAGCCCCGCCATGTACAGCCGCTCACCGTCCGGGCGGGACATGAAGTACGGGTGCTTGACCACCTTGGGCTTCTTCCCGGTGCCCGGGCCCGCCGGATCGGGTTCGACGAGCCATTCGTACCAGCCGTCCATCGGGACCAGACAGCGCCGGTATCTCACCGCGTCCCGGAACGACGGGAGCGTGGCCGCTCTGTCCGCCCGGGCGTTGAACAGCGGTTTCCCCTTCACCGGCACTCCCGGTTCGGCGGCTTTGGTCCAGTGCGGAATCAGCCCCCAGCGCATCTTCCGGATACGGCGGCTCGGTGTGTCCTCGGGGTGTTCGTGGGTATGCCGGTCGACGACCGTCACGATCTGCGTCGTCGGCGCGACGTTGTAGTTGGCCTCCGGTGCCCGGCCCCCGCGGGTGGCCGCATCCGCCCCGGCCGTCGGCCCGCCACCGCCCGGTGCTCCGAAGCCCACGGTTTCGTCGAGGGCATCCAACTCGACCGCGAGCCGGCCGGGGTCCGTGGTTGTCGCATACCGTCCGCACATAGTTCGATACTCGCACCGAATACCGACAGATCAAGACAATCCCCGGCCGGTCCGCGACAATGATGGCAGCAGTACCGGTGACGTGTTGAGAGTTATGTCTTAGCATTCTCTCATCGGGGACGCGGCGGTCACAGGCTGCCGGTTCACGCGCGCAGCTACCGCCCTACGTCCACAGAGGAGAACCTGTGACAACCACCGAAAACGCCACCGCGAAAGAATCGGTGCTGACCTCGGTCGATCCGGCCACAGGAGCGACCCTGGCCACATACCCGGTCGCCGACGAGAAGGCGGTCGGCGCGGCTGTCGCGAAGGCGCGCGCCGCCGCTCCGGTCTGGGAGGATCTGGGTTTCGACGGCCGGAAGAAGGCCCTGCTGCGCTGGTCCAGCCGGCTCGTCGCCACATCCGATGAATTCTGCGCGCTCATCCACGCCGAGAACGGTAAACCGCTCGACGACGCTTTTCTGGAGCTGATGCTCGCGCTCGAGCACATCGCCTGGGCGGCCAAACACGCCAAGAAGATCCTGTCACCCCAGAAGGTCCCCTCGGGCCCGCTGATGGCGAACTTTTCGGCCCGCATCGAATACCGGCCGCTGGGTGTCATCGGCGTGATCGGGCCGTGGAACTATCCCGTCTACACCCCTAACGGGTCGCTGGCCTACGCCCTGGCCGCCGGTAACACCGTGGTGTTCAAGCCGTCGGAATTCTCGACTGGAATCGGCAATTTCCTCGCGGAGGCATTCTCCGAGGCCAATCCGGAGCTGCCCGAGGGCGTTTTCGTCGCGATCAACGGTTTCGGCGCGACCGGGGCCGCGCTGGTGAAATCCGGCGTGGACAAGGTCGCGTTCACCGGTTCGGCCGCCACCGGCCGCAAGATCATGGCCTCGGCCGCCGAGAACCTCACCCCGGTGCTGCTGGAGTGCGGCGGTAAAGACCCGGTGATCGTCGCCGCGGACGCCGATGTGAAGGCCGCCGCCGACGCCATCGCCTGGGGCGCCACCTCCAACAGCGGTCAGACCTGCGCCGGTGTGGAACGCGTCTACGTGGACAAGTCGGTCAAGGAGGAGTTCCTCGCCGAACTGACCCGCATCCTGAAGGATGTGAAGCCGGGCTCCGACAAGGACGCCGCCTACGGCCCGATGACCATGCCGAGCCAGATCGACATCGTCAAGAAGCATATCGACGCGGCGCTGGCCAGCGGCGGTAAAGCGCTGCTGGGCGGTCCGGAATCGATCAAGGGCCCCTTCATCGAACCGGTCGTGCTGGTGGACGTGGACGAGGACTCGGCGGCGGTCAAGGAGGAGACCTTCGGACCGACCGTCACCGTCACCACGGTGAACAGCATCGACGAGGCCGTGGATCTCGCCAACAACACCACCTTCGGCCTGGCTTCGGCGGTGTACTCGAAGAAGCAGGGGCTCGAGATCGCCCGGCGACTGAAGGTCGGCGCGACCTCGGTGAACTCGGTACTCGGCTTCGCCGCCATCCCCGGGCTGCCCTTCGGCGGCAGCGCCGACTCCGGTATCGGCCGTATCCACGGTGAGCCGGGAATGCGCGAATTCGTCCGGCCGCATTCGATCGCCGTGCAGCGCTTCACGATTCCCGGGATGGCGTTGCAGAGCTATCGCCGCACTCAGGCCAACATGAAGATGCTGCGCAAAATGGTGCCGCTGCTGCACGGCCGCAACAAGTAGTCCGGCCGCCACAGATGCGGACGCGAGCGGTGGTGCCCGGCGACACACTTACGAGCACCACCGACACGCATGTCACCTCGATGCGCCAAGATGGTCGAGTGAGTTTCTGGCCAGCGCCCCATGTCGATGCCCCAGTGCATGCGACCGTCACCCTGCCCGGCTCCAAATCGATCACGAACAGAGCACTGGTCCTGGCCGCGCTCGCCGACGGTCCCTCGACCATCACCGGCGCCCTGCGCAGCCGTGACACCGGTCTGATGATCGCCGCGCTCCGTGCCCTGGGGACCCAGATCATCGGTGACGCCGACACCCTCGCCGTCACCCCCGCGCCGCTACAGGGCGGGCGGGTCGACTGCGGCCTGGCCGGAACCGTTATGCGTTTCGTACCCCCGGTCGCGACCCTGGCGGTGGGCGAGACCGCCTTCGACGGCGATATCGCCGCCCGGGTCCGCCCGCTGCGGACCATCCTCGACGCGCTGCGCGGACTCGGCGCCGATATCGAGGGTGACGCGCTGCCGTTCACCGTGCGCGGGACCGGCGCCCTGCGCGGCGGCGCCATCACCATCGACGCCTCGGGCTCCTCGCAGTTCGTCTCGGGTCTGCTGCTGTCGGGAGCGCGTTTCGACGAGGGCGTGGTGGTGCGCCATTCCGGTAGCGCGCTGCCCTCCATGCCACATATCGCGATGACCGTCGAGATGCTGCGCCGCGCCGATGTCGCGGTCGAAGCGCCCACCGACGTCCGGGGCGAGCAGACCTGGACGGTGTCCCCGGGCCCGATCCGCGCGGTCGACTGGACCGTCGAACCGGACCTGTCCAATGCCACCCCGTTCCTGGCCGCGGCCGCGGTCACCGGCGGCCGGGTGAGCATTCCGCACTGGCCCCGGCTGACCACGCAGGCCGGCGATGTGATCCGGGAGATCCTGGTGCGGATGGGGGCCGAAGCCGGGTTCGGCGACGGCGCGCTCACCGTGACCGGCCCGGACCGGCTGGCCGGTATCGATATCGATCTGCACGATGTGGGCGAGTTGACGCCGACCGTCGCGGCACTGGCGGCGCTGGCCGATTCGGAGTCCAGACTGCGGGGTATCGCCCATCTGCGCGGGCACGAAACCGACCGGCTGGCGGCCCTGTCCACCGAGATCAACCGGCTCGGCGGGCAGGTGACCGAGACCGAGGACGGCCTGGAGATCGTCCCCGCCCCGCTGCACGGCGGCCGCTGGCATTCCTACGCCGACCACCGGATGGCCACGGCGGGCGCGATTCTCGGGCTCGCCGTACCGGGGATCGAGATCGAGGACATCGGGACGACCGCCAAGACCCTGCCCGATTTCGTCGCCCTGTGGGAATCCATGCTCGACCCGCAGTCGGCCGAACCGGGAGCGGCTCACTGAGCCGGCGCGGCCGCACCACCGCCTCCTACGACGAATCCGATGTCCGGGTGCGTCCCGGGCGGAGTTCGCGGCCGCGGACCAAGACCCGCCCGGAGCACCGCGACGCGCAGCCGGCGATGGTCGTCTCGGTGGACCGGGGGCGCTGGGGGTGTGTGCTCCACGGCGATCCGCAGCGCCCGCTGGTGGCCATGCGGGCCCGGGAACTGGGTCGCACCCCCATCGTGGTCGGCGACCGGGTCGAGGTGGTCGGCGACCTGTCCGGCCGCCCCGACACGCTCGCGCGGATCGTTCGGGTCACCGAACGCACCACGGTGCTGCGACGCACCGCCGACGACACCGATCCGTTCGAACGGGTGGTGGTGGGTAATGCGGAGAAGTTGTTCATCGTGGTGGCGCTGGCCGATCCCCCGCCGCGCACCGGGTTCGTGGAGCGGGCCATGGTGGCCGCCTACGCCGGCGGCCTGGAACCCGTCCTCTGCCTCACCAAACACGATCTGGCCGAGGACTCGGCATTCGCGGCCGCGTTCGACGATCTGGACCTGACCATCGTCTACGCGGGAACGGACGACCCGCTCGACGCGGCCCTGGCCCTGCTCACCGGCCATCTCACCTGTTTCCTGGGACATTCCGGGGTCGGGAAGTCCACGCTGGTCAACCGGTTGGTTCCCGACGCCGAGCGGGCGGTCGGCGAGGTGTCCGGGGTCGGCAAGGGCAAGCACACCTCCACCCAGTCGGTCGCGCTGGCGCTGCCGGGTGGCGGCTGGGTCATCGACACTCCGGGTGTGCGATCGTTCGGCCTCGCCCACATCACGCCCGATGATGTGATCGCGGCCTTCACCGATCTCGCCGAGGCGATCGAGGACTGCCCGCGTGGTTGTACGCATCTGGGGCCGCCCGCGGACCCGGAATGCGCGCTGGACGAACTGCCGGACAAAGCGCGGCGGGTGGCCGCGATCCGCCGCCTGCTGGTCGCGTTGAACTCCAACGACCAGTGGTGAGCACGCCTAGGGCAGCCGGACGCTCTTGCGCCGCGGTGCCCGGGGTTTCGGTGTCTTGGGCGGGAGCGACCCGGCGAACCGGACGCCGCGCTCGACCCAGGTGGTGAGGTCGCGGTCGGTGCGCACCGCGGCTTCGGTCACCCGTAGCCATCCGTCCAGTTCCCGGCCCCGCATCACCATGGGGGTCACCGAGCTGTCGTCGACCAGCGCGGCGGCCGCGGCCGGTTCCATCCGGACCATCAGGCCGCCCTCCCGGCTGACCGCTACTCCCATATGTCCGCCGAAGAGGAAAGCCAGTCCACCGAACATCCGGCGCTCGGACACCCCGGCGCGGCCACCCACCACCTCCCGGACCCGTTCCGCCAGTTCCTCGTCGTATGCCATGGGGCCAGTGTGCGCCCGGGGGCCGACAGTTCTCCCGACACCGACCCGACACGGCCGGCGCGTCCGCTCCGCGCATTCATAGCTACAGTTGCGTAGCTATTGCGACGCGTCTACACCCAGGTGTTCGAGCCGAAGGGCGGACGTTTCACCAGTACCGTGTTGCGGCACTACGCGGACGCCGGCCGTATCGACCCGGGGCTGCTCACCCCCGTCGTGGTCGATATCGGCGAAGCCCTCGTCCTCGAGTTCTCCCTCGACTCGGGCGAACTCCCCGACGATCGGATCCTCGCCGATATCGTCGACCAGGCCATCCTGCCCGCGGTCGGGCAGCGGCGCTGATCCCGGCGACCGGCCGGCGACCCAGAACCCTTACACCCGCATGCACCCGAGCGCCCCTCGGGCGATCGATGCGGAACATCCCCGGCGGCCGCCGACTTGCACCGCCCGTGGCGACGCCGACCTGTCCGCGGGGTCCCGAGGCGCGCCCATTGCGCCGTTTGTTATAGTTCAAACATAACAAGGAGGTGCCCATGACCACCCTCGGCCCACTCCGGCTCTGCCTACTCGCCGGACTCCCGCCCGCCCTGTCCGCGGTCCCCAATATCGTGTTGCTGGCCGTGGCGGCCGATCGGCTGCCCGATCCGCTGGCCACCCATTTCACCGGTGACGGCGCCGACGGGTTCACCGGGCGGGTCCCGACCATGGCCATCTCCGCCGGCCTGGGCCTTGGCCTGGGGATCCTGTTCGCCGTGATCCTCCTCGTGGGCGCCCGCACGAGCGTCCGCCGGCCCGACACCCCCGTGGACCCGGTCCGATCCCTGGTCGCCACCGCCTGGAGTGTGGGCGGCTTCCTCGGAGTGATCATGCTGGCGGCCACGATCGCCAACCTGGACGCCGCCGATCCCGCGCGGATCACCCTCTCGGGGTGGGCGTTCGCCGCCGCGGCGCTCGCCGGGTTGCTGTTCGGCGCGGCGGGCTGGCTGGCCGCGCCGAGTTCCCCGGTGGGCGCGCCCGGGCCGGCGCCGGCCGAGCCTCTCGCGCTCGGCCGCACCGAACGTGTCAGCTGGTCCCGCCGGGCTGTCTCGCCGTGGATGCTGCTGACCGGCGTGGTCGCGGTGCTCATGGGCGTGGTGGTCGGCTTCGTCGCCCAGCCGATCACCGGGGCCCTGCTGGCGGTCTCCGGGATTCTGCTGGCGCAGCTGGCAGTGCTGCGGGTGGTCGTGGATCAGCGCGGGCTCACCGTGGGGACCGGCCCGCTGGGCTGGCCCCGCTGGCGGCTGCGCCCCGGCGATATCGCGGAAGTGTCGGCCGACGACATCTCGCCGCTCCGGTACGGGGGTTACGGCATCCGGATGATCCCGGGTGCCACGGCCGTGGTGTTGCGCGCCGGCCCCGGTCTCGTGGTGACGCGCCGCTCGGGGCGCCGGTTCGTGGTCTCGGTCGACGACGCCGGCACGGGTGCGGGCGTACTGGCCGGTGTCGTCGCACGGGCGGACTGAACCCGATGCTGATCCGTGTCGACCCGGCGCGGCCCGAACCGCTGGCCGATCAGATCGCGGCCTGTGTCCGGCGCGCGATCGCCGACGGCGGCGCCCCCGCCGGTACCCGGTTACCCGGGGCCCGGGAACTCGCGGCATCGCTGGAGGTCAGCATTCACACCGTGCTGGCGGGGTATCAGCGATTGCGCGACGAAGGGTTGATCGAACTGCGTCGCGGGCGCGGCGCCACGGTCCGGGCCGGGGCTCCCGACGGGCGGGCGGCGGTGATCGAACTCGCCCGGCAACTCGTGGACGCCGCCCGTCGCATCGACCTGGACGAGACCGAACTGCTCGAACTGGTCCGCGCCGCCGCGCGCTGACCGTACCGGCGAGCGCCATCGGTGCGGAGCGGCCGGCCGCGGAACGCGCGGCGTCTCGGCCGGGGCTCGGCCCAGCTACGCGGCGAGCCCGGACGACGGGGGCCGGCGGCGGCCCCTCGCGCCGACGAAGCCGACGCCCGCCGACCCGAGGCAGGCGAGACCGGCCGCGGGGCCGGCTCCGCCGGGTGCGGGCGCCACCGCACGCGCGCCGCGGCGCTACCCGCGCCCGCCCGGCGTGTCGCTAGGCGCCGGCCACGGCCGCGACCGAGGCGAACCGGCTCGTATGGTGGCCGAGCCCGTAATGCCCGCGCAGCGTCCGCTCGGTGTACTCGGTGCGGAACAGGCCGCGCGCCTGCAGGATCGGGACCACCTGGTCGACGAAATCGATCAGGCCGCCGGGCAGGTACCGGGGCATCACATTGAAACCGTCCGCGGCGCCCGCCTCGAACCAGGCCTGCAGATCGTCGGCGATCTGTTCCGGTGTGCCGGCGATGGTGCGATGTCCGCGGCCGCCGCCGAGCGCGGCGATGAGTGTGCGGACGGTCAGCGACTCCCGGGCGGCCAGATCCTTGACCAGCTGGTAGCGGCTCTGATTACCCCGGATCTGTTCGATCGGGGGCAGCGGCGGCAACGGCGCGTCGAGGGGGTGGTCGGTGAGGTCCAGACCGAGCATCCGGGAGAGCTGGCGCAGCGAGTACTCCGGGGAGATCAGCTCGGTGAACTCCTGCTCGAGCCGTTCGGCGGCCGCCTCGGTCTCGGCGATGAACGGCACGATCCCGGGCAGGATCACCACCTCGCCGGGATCGCGTCCGTGGCGGGCGGCCAGCGCCTTCACCTCGCGATAGAACTCCCGGCCCTCCGGGATCGAGCGTTGCGCGGTGAACACCGCCTCCGCGTAGCGACCGGCGAAATCCTTACCGCTGGTCGAAGAACCGGCCTGAACGAGCAGCGGGCGTCCCTGCGCCGACCGCGGCACATTGAGCGGACCGCGCACCGTGAAGCGATCCCCGTGGTGATCGATCGAATGCACTTTCGAGGGATCGGCGAAGATACCCGTCGCGGCGTCGACGAACTCCGCCGCCCGCACATACCGGCCGTCGTGGTCGGGCACCTCGTCGTAGCCGAAATTGGCGGCCTCGTCGGCGGTTCCGGAGGTGACGATGTTCCAGCCGGCCCGCCCGCCGCTGATCTGATCGAGCGAGGCGAATGCGCGGGCGAGGTTGTACGGCTCGTTGTAGCCGGTGGAGGCGGTGGCGATGAGGCCGACGCGTTCGGTCACCACGGCCATCGCGGACAGCAGGGTGATCGGTTCGAACACCGCCTGGGTATTGCGTTCGATCCGGGGGCCCACCGCGAGGCCGTCGGCGAAGAACACCGAGTCGAGTTTGCCTCGTTCGGCGATCCGCGCGAGCTCCTGGAAGTGGCCGACACGCAGCACATCGCGCGCCTCGGTCCGCGGATGCCGCCAGGCCGCCTCGTGGTGGCCGACACCCATGAGGAACGCGTTGAGATGGAGTTGGTGCGACATCACTACCTGTCTAGAGAGCTACACGCCAGCCGGACAGCCGACGCTCGACGAACACGAGGATCGCGTTGAAGACCAGCCCGACCAGCGCGATGGCGATGATCCCCGCGTACATGTCGGGGATCTGGAAATTGAGCTGCGCGGCGGTGATCAGGTACCCGAGCCCGGCCTTGGCCCCGACCATCTCGGCCGCGATGAGCACCAGGATCGAGGACGCCGCGGCCATCCGCAGGCCGGTGAAGATGGTCGGTACGGCGGCCGGCAGCACCACCTTGTACACCAGTGCGAGCTGGGAGAAGCCCAGCGAACGTGCCGATTTGACGAGCAGCGGATCGACCGTGCGCACCCCGGAGATGGTGTTGAGCAGGATCGGGAAGGCGCAGGCGTAGACCACCAGCGCCACCTTCGAGGTCTCGCCGATCCCCAGGACCAGAACGAAGACCGGTAGCAGCGCCAGCGCGGCGGTGTTGCGGAACAGTTCGAGGACCGGGTTGAGGAAATCGGCCACCGGCCGGTACCAGGCGATCGCGACCCCCAGCGGGACCGCAATCGCCACCGCGATCACGAAGCCGGTGAGCGCGCGGGACAGACTGGTCGATACGTGCTCCCAGAGCTGCCCGTTCCCGATCAACTCGAAGAAGGTGGCAGCGACCTCGGTGAACGGCGGCAGGAAGACCTTGTCGACCAGACCCGCCCGGGGCGCGATCTCCCAGAGTGCCAGGAAGGCCAGGATCGCGACCGACGGTTTCGCCACCCGCCAGGCCAGTCCGCCCAGCCGCCGACCCAGCCGGCGGGCCGGCGGGCCCACCGATGCGGTGGACCGGGCGGGGGTGGTCTCGGACCCGGCGACACGCGGGGCGTCGAGGGTTCCGGTGGCGAGTGCGCTAGACATGCTGAACCTCTTCGGTCGTCGAGATATCGGCGAGTTCGAGCGAGTGAGCGCGTTCGACCTCGTCGTGCAGCAGGGACCAGATCCGGTGGCGCAGGGCACGGAACTCCGCGCCGGAGCGGATGTCCTCCGCGGTGCGGTCGATATCGACGTCGACCACCGTTTTGACCCGGCCGGGCCGGGAGGTGAGCACCGCTACCCGCTGACCCAGGTAGATCGCTTCGTCGATGCCGTGGGTGATGAACAGGATCGTCTTACCGGTGCGCTCCCAGATCCGCAGCAGTTCGTCCTGCAGCGATTCCCGGGTCTGCGCGTCCAGCGCGGCGAACGGCTCGTCCATCAGCAGCACTTCGGGGTCGAAGGCCAGGCTGCGGGCGATCGCCACGCGCTGTTTCATTCCGCCGGACAGTTCGTGCGGGTACCGGTCCGCGAAACCCGCCAGACCGACCAGCTCCAAATAGTGTTCGGCGCGCTCCCGGCGTTCGGCCCGTGGCACCCTCTTGGCTTCGAGGCCGAATTCGACATTGCGGCGAGCGGTTCGCCACGGCAACAGGGCGTACTGCTGGAAGACGATTCCGCGGTCGAGGCCGGGACCACTGATCGGGGCGCCGTCGAGCAGGATCCGGCCCGAGGTCGGGGTGCTGAGCCCGCCGAGCAGATCGAGCAGGGTGGATTTACCGCAACCACTGGGGCCGACGAGAACCAGGAACTCACCCGCGGCCAGGTCGAGGGTGATGTCCTCGACCGCGGTCAGCTCGGTCTGCCGACCCCGGATCGGGAAACTCTTGCTCACCTGAGCCAGGCGAAGTTTGGGTGTGTTGCTCATGTGTCACCGGCCAATGCTCGTCCGTCAGGTGCTGGGGCTCCCCGCCATGGTGCGGCCGGAGCTGTGAAGTCTGAACCATTTGGGTCAGCACGAATCGAACGCGCCGGTGCGCCGCCGGTACGGCCGCGCACCGGTCGCCGCGGGGCCGCGATACCGAGACGGGGCACAACCGCGACGATTCCGATCTCTTCGCGATGGCCGACGCCCTCTCGCGTCCGGATGTCGATGGGTGCAGTGCTCATTTCTCGCCGGCCAGAGCTTGCCCGTCGGGTCCGCCGTCGGCGGGGTAGGTCCCATTGGCGTACGGGTTGTACTCGTTGGTGTAGAGATCGCGGGCCGTCGACTCGCCCTCGTCGAGTTCACCGTTGCGGACCAGCCAGTCGATCCATATCTGCAGTTCGCGTTCGGCGATCACCGCGCCCGGCACCGGAATCCCGGAACTGGGCCAATATTTCACGGGGTCGGCGCTTTCGGTGCGGCCCCGCCTGTGGATGATGTCGAGGAAGCGGGCCACCACCTCGTCGCGCGGCCGGACCTGGGTCCAGCGGATGGCCCGCGCGGTACCCTGGACGAAATCGCGCACCGCCTCGGGGTGGGCGGCGATGAAATCGACTCGCATCACATACGTGCCGTAGCTGAACGCGCCGAACAGATCCCGATCGGTGAACAGGGCCCGGATCCCGCCCCGGTCGAGCGCGCTCTCCCGCTGGATCGAATTCAGCGTGGCGACATCGATCTGTCCCTCGCGCAGCGCCTGCTCGGTGTTCACCGGCGGTACCACCACCAGCTGTACCGACTTGATCTCATCGGGAGTCAGGCCCTGCTGGGCCGGCCATTCGCGGGTGAGGAATTCGTGATGGGCACCGAGGGTGTTCATCACGATCTTCTTGCCGATCAGGTCGCGGGCCGACCGGATCGGGCTGTTCTGCAGCAGTTATACCCGGTGTACTCGTGCGCGTCGGCACCGTAGGAGCTGAGCACCGAGGTGATGGGAGCGCCGGCCGCATCGAGCTCGACGACGGCACCGTTGAACGCCGACCCGAAATCGATATCCCCGGCGGCCGCCGACTGGATGTCCTGCGGACCGCTGGTGGTGTCGCCTACCCACTCCAACTGGATCGTGTCGTAGTAGCCGAGGTCGGCGGCCCGGCCACCCGCACCGCACGCGCACAGCAGCATCAGCAGGGCGGTGAGACCGCCGCGACACAGGCGGCGGCCCCTGGCCGTCGATGACTCCGTGTCGTATCCGGATGTACTGGCATGGGCTCCGCCCCCTGTGGTTGCGCTGCCCGGCCATCGTGCGATCCAGGCGCGCGGCTGCGAACCCTTCGCCTCGGAGCCGATTCCGAACTCGCGCCGTTTCCGCACCCGGGTGACGGCACAGCAGCGATTCAACGCAGCTGGTCACCGCATATTCCCGGAAATTGATCAGGCAAATTGATGGGATGTTCGGCGACGCACGGCGAATCAGCGAACCACCGGCTTCGCGCCGAGTTAACATGCGGCGCGCACCGAAGTTATTCGGCCGAGACGGCACCGAGACGTCGGCGCGACTGTCCGGGTCCGAGCCGTCGTGGCGGGCCCCGCTGCCCCACCATCCCGTCCCGCACCAACGAACACAGAAGGAACGATGCTCAAAATTCTGGCCATCGGCGCGGTCACCGCCGCGCTCGTGTTCGGCAGCTTCTCCAGTGCCTCGGCACACCCTCCCGGCGTCTCGCGACCGGGTACGGCGGGTGTGCACAGCCCGGCGGGCAAAGACGATTCCGTCGCGCAGCTACCCTTCACCGACCGGGAATTCCTCCGCGCCAGTGCGTTCGACGACGAGCCCCGCCCGCTCCAGGACGCGGCGATCGCCCTCGCCCACGCCCAGTGCGATTATCTCGGCACCTCCGGTAACACCCCGGCGAACCGCACCTACCTCGCCGAGGAAGCACGGCCGTTCGTGGAATACCCCTACTTGTTCCTGGATGCCGCCGTCGGCGCCTATTGCCCGCAGCACACCGGGCTGGACTGAGCGGCTCCCCGCCCGGCAAGACCGGGAGACCCTTCCCACAGATCGGCGGGGGGGCCCCGTGTCGGGGGGGGGGCGGCGGTTGGGGAGAGGAGGTTTAAAGGAG
>NZ_JBEXLL010000119.1:0-13066 GCF_040609955.1 Nocardia sp. NPDC004568 | reverse complement strand
GGTTTCGCCGCACCACCGGCCGCCCCACGGCGCCGCGGCGGGCGGCGTATACTGTTCGCACGATCGGCCGGAGACACTCCGCAATACTAGAGCTGTATTTTTTGGCGGCGCCGCCGGCGCCGCGGGGTCGAGGCCCCGAAGGTCCTGTCGTTCAGGCCTCGAGATTCGCGGCTACCCCGCGTGCACTTCGAGGCCTGAACGACGGGACGGGCCTCGACCCTTCGTGGGCCTCGCTGAACTCGGCGCCAAAGGGTGCTGCTGTTGGTGGAGGCGATCGGACGCGAGGTCGAGTCGGCATCCGTTCCCGCCGTCGAATGCCGACGTAACCGCAGGTGTCGAGTGCTGCGAGACACCTTCAATGGTCGAGGCCTGTCTCGCCCGTTGGCCGCAGGTGCTCGAAGGTCGCCCTCTATGGGCGGCCCACCGCACATCGCATGCGCGAGGCGCGGGCCCGCCTTCGGCGCCTCTTCCCTCGGTGGCGGCGTTACCGAGTCACCGCCGTCCGATGGCGATTCTCCGGACCCATAAGCGCCCGGCCATACCGTCCGGCCGGAAAATCGCATTTGTTCCTACTCGGTAAGGTTCTGTCGTGGTTTCGACCGAGTCCGACGACATTGTGCAGGATCGCCGTACCCGTTTGCTCGCGGCGGCCGCGATCACGCTGGGCCGGCTCTCCGATGTGTTGACGCCCCTCGGCGAGATGTTCGCCGCGCGCGGTTTCCAGCTGTACCTGGTCGGGGGCAGTGTGCGCGACGCGGTGCTGGGGCGGCTCGGGACGGACCTGGACTTCACCACCGACGCGCGGCCGGAGCAGGTGCTGGAGATATTGCGTGGGTGGGCCGATCAGCTGTGGGACACCGGAGGCCTGGCGTTCGGGACGGTGAGTGCCGCCAAGAACGGGCAGCAGTTGGAGATCACCACATTCCGCAGCGACACCTATGACCGGGTTTCGCGTAACCCGCAGGTCGATTTCGGTGACACGCTGGAGGACGACCTGGTCCGGCGGGATTTCACGGTCAATGCCATGGCCGTCCGGGTCGCGGCCGACGGGGCGCTGGAATTCGTGGATCCGCTGGACGGGATGGCGGCGCTGCTGGCCGGGGTGCTGGATACTCCCGCCGCCCCCGCGGACTCGTTCGGTGACGACCCGTTGCGCATGCTGCGGGCGGCGCGTTTCGTATCGCAGCTCGGTTTCGACGTGCATCCACGGGTGCGGTCGGCGATCACCGAGATGGCCGCGGAGATCGACCGGATCACCGCGGAGCGGGTGCGGACCGAACTGGACAAGCTGATCGGCGGTGCCCATCCGATCGACGGCATCGACATGATGTGTGAGACGGGTCTGGCGCAGCGGGTGCTGCCCGAAGTCCCGGCGATGAAGCTGGAGATCGACGAGCATCATCAGCACAAGGATGTCTACTGGCATTCGCTGACCGTGCTGGAACAGGCCATCGACCAGGAGGAAGGCGATCCCGACCTGGTGCTGCGCTGGGCGGCGCTGTTGCACGATATCGGGAAGCCGGACACCAAACGCAACGAACCCGGCGGTGGGGTGAGCTTTCACCATCACGAGGTGGTGGGCGCGAAGATGGTGCGCAAGCGGTTGCGCGCGCTGAAGTATCCGAAGCAGTTCACCGAGGACGTCGCCCGGCTGGTGTTCCTGCACCTGCGATTCCACGGTTACGGCAAGGGGCAGTGGACCGATTCCGCGGTCCGCCGCTACGTCACCGACGGCGGCGAGTTGCTGCCCCGCCTGCACAAACTGGTACGCGCCGACTGCACCACCCGGAACAAGCGCCGGGCGGCGGCTCTGCGGTCCACCTACGACGAGCTGGAGGCGCGGATCGCGCGACTGCAGGAGCAGGAGGATCTGGCCCGGGTCCGGCCGGATCTGGACGGTAACGCGATCATGGAGCTGCTGGGACTGCCGCCGGGACCCGAGGTCGGGCGGGCCTGGCGTTATCTGAAGGAGTTGCGGCTGGATCGCGGACCGCTCACTCGGGACGAAGCCGAGGCGGCGCTGGAACAGTGGTGGCAGACCCAGCAGTGAGCCGCCCGGTCAGAAAACGATCAGCGTGGTGCCGGCCACGATCGCGGAACGGATCTGCGCCAGGTCGAACGAGCCGCTGACCGGCGCGAGTTCTATCCGGAACCGCACCACGGCATCGTCGCGGACGGCCCACCGGACCCGTGCGCCCCGGGGCAGCTCTCCCATCGGGATGGGGTTCATCGTGCGCCAGCGCCGGGGAACCGGCAGCCCGGCCCAGGTCGCGCGCCGGACCTTCAGGTGCAGCACATCCTCGATGACCGAGGCGTCCAGGTCGGCGGTGATGCGCTTGCGGCGGTGCACCGCCCGGACGAGACCCTCTCCGGTCACCGTGAGCTCCCATTCCCGCTGCCGGTCGGCGAGCCATTCCACCACGGTGACCAGGCCGATCGTGGCCTCGATATCGACCCGGCCGGCGCGGACGCGGGTCGGCACGCCCGGAACCAGTCGCACTTCGTGGGAGACGACGGTGACCTCGTCGATGGGCCGTTCGTCCCAGCGCAGTCCACGCAGGACGGCCTTGGTCTGGAAATGTGCGCCGCGCCGCCGCACCTTCAGAAGGTCCAGGGTGCCGGTCAATCGATGACCGAGCAGTGTCGCGCTGATCTCCTGTCCGCCGAACCGGCTCAGTATTCCTTCGCTGAGCACGGTGAGCAGCGTGTCCGGGAGCAGCGCGGTGACAGTGCCGGCGCCGAGGTCGGCCATCGGTTCCATCCAGGCGGTGGTCAGGCCGATCCACTGCTCCAGCCGGGTCTGCTCGAACAGTCTTCTGCCCAGGTCTACGGCCCGTACTGCGGAGAACAGGGAGGCCGGTCGGGGCTCGGAGTAGGCGGCCATGATCGCCTTCGAGAGTACTGGGTCGGTGGGGTACGGACCACGCGGAGTCGCGCGGGTCACCTGTCGTGTCGGAGCCGGGCGGAATTTCCGGATGCTCGGCCACGACCCGCGTGGTTCAAACGGCCCGGAGACTGTCCGGTTCCGGTAGGTTCGGTCCGGCAATGGGACTCGACCGGAGACTGCGAGAAGTTTTGATCGAGGTGATGCCGAGCCCGCGGCCCGGTCGTATCGGGCTCGCGTTCCTCGGACTGGTGCTCGCGGGGTACGTCGCGGTGCCGGTCCCCGCTCATGCCGCGCCGCATCCGTGGGCGCCGCCGCCGGTGAACGATTGTGGCGAAACCGGTTTCGATCCACTGGCCCGGGAACCCGATCCGTCGTTGCCGCCTCCGCCGCCGGTGCAGGTGCCGCCGCAGATCGATATCCCGGTTCCGGTACCGCAGCTGCAACCGGTGCCGATACCCGATCCGCCGCCGGACAACACCCGGATCACCCCGGATCCGTTGCCCGCCGACCCCTGCCACAATCCCTGTCCCGATATTCGCGACACACCGAAACCGGTGCAGCCCGCGCCCGATGCCCCGGCGCCTCCCCCGGCCGCGCCGGGGGGTGGTTCGGCGAACGGCAGCGGTTCGGGGTCGTCCGGTTCCGGAACGCCGTGGCGGCTACCGGAGATCCGGGTGAAGCCGGAGATCGAGCCGATCCCCTATCCGGTGCCCGGCGGCGAGGGCGCGCCTGCGCAACCGGCGCCGCCGCCGGTCCTACATCCGGCCGAACCGGGTCCGCCCGCGGCGCCGGTGGCGCTACCGCGGGTCGAGGAGGTCCGGTTGGTCGAGCAGGTCACCGGGCACGGCTCGGCGAACCGCACCGATATGCGCTGGCAGGTCGACGGCACCGATCTCGGGCTGATGTGGGAGACCGAACCGGGCCGGATCGCCATGGTGTTCGGGGATACGTTCGGGAAAGGCTGGTCGGCCGGTGGTGTCGGCGGCCCGGACGACGACTGGCGCAGCAATGTGCTCGCCTACAGCACCGACCGGGATCTCTCCGATGGTCTGTCGCTGGAGACCATGGTGCAGGACAGCCGTTGCCACGCGGCCGAACTGCTGGGTAGTCGCAAGATCAAGAACTGGGAGACCACCACCATCCCGACCTCCGGGTTCGCGCTCGGCGGGCGGCAATACCTCAGCTTCATGTCGGTGAACCGCTGGAGCCGTATTCCGGGGATGTGGTGGACGAACTACGGCGGTATCGCCTACTCCGACGACGGCGGCAGCACCTGGGTCAAGGACCAGCACGCCCGCTGGGACAACCTGTTCGGGCTCGGCCGGTTCCAGGTGACGGCCATGGTGCCGGACGGCGATTACGTCTACATGTTCGGTACGCCCAACGGCCGGATCGGGGTGATCGGGCTGGCGCGCGTCCCGAAGGACGAGGTGCTGAACAAATCGGCGTACCAGTACTGGGTGGGCGGTACCTGGGCCCCGGCGGCGGAGAACCAGGCGACCCCGCTGGTGGCCGGTATCGCCAGTGAGCTGTCGGTGCGGGTCGATCCGCGGACCGGACTCTGGCAGATGAGTTATCTGGATTCCGCGCGTGGCGCGATCGTCCTGCGGACCGCCGCCGAGCCCCAGGGCAGCTGGACCGAGCCGGTGCAGCTGGTATCGACCGCCGACTACCCCAAGGCCTACGGCGGTTTCCTCCATCCGTGGTCGACCTCGCGGGATCTGTATTTCGCGCTGTCGGCGTGGGATTCGTACAACGTGTATCTCCTGCACGCCCGGCTGGCACCGCCGGACGAGCCGGCCGCTTCGTGAGGTCGACGCGGGATCAGCCGGTGCCCGCCGCACGGCGGAACCGGATCCGCTGGCCGGGCCGGGCCTGCGCCACCCGGTCGATATCGGCGTCGGTGACCACCGCGATCACCGGGTAACCACCGGTGATCGGGTGGTCGGCGAGGAAGACCACCGGTTGACCGCTGGGCGGAACCTGCACCGACCCGAGTGCCATCCCCTCGGTGGCCAGTTCGCCGGACGATTTCCGCTGTAGCGCCGGCCCGTCCGCCCGGTCCAGGCGCGCCCCGACCCGGTCCGTATCGGCGCTCACCGACCAGTGGCCGGCGAACAGGGCGGCCGGATCGGTGAACCAGTCGTCCCGAGGGCCGGGCAGGGCATGGATCTCCAGCGTTGTGCCCGGGCCGGGTAGTGGGACCTGATCGATATTCGGCCAGTCGCGGGGTTGTGGACCGATGGGGATTGTTTCGCCTTCGCACAACGGGGCCGGGCCGATACCCGAGAGAGTGTCGTAACTTCGCGAACCCAGGACCGGGGGAACGTCGATTCCCCCGCGCACCCCGATATAGCTGCGTAGCCCCGTGCGCGTCGTGCCCAGCCGCAGGCGCCGGCCGGGCGCCAGGTGCAGCACGCTCGCGTGACCCACCGGGGTCCCGTCGAGGGTCGCGGGGGCGGGCGCCCCGGTGACCGCCACCAGCAGCGAGGTTTTCGCGCGCAGGGTCAGCCCGCCGAGCAGGACCTCGATGCCGGCGTATCCCTCCGGGTTTCCCACCAGGCGGTTCGCCAGCCGTAGCGCCCCACGGTCCGCGGCGCCCGAGGGGCCGACGCCGGAATGGAACCACCCCGGGCGGCCCAGGTCCTGGACCGTGGCCGCCGCACCGACCCGCTCGATCACGATCACGCGGCGGCGTCCACGTCGACGAATCGCACCCGCGCGCCGGGATGGACCAAGGCGGGCGGATCCCGATCGGTATCCCACATGGTCAGTGCGGTGGTGCCGATGAGCTGCCAGCCACCCGGCGTCTCCCGCGGATACACCGCCGACCAGCCGCCGGCCAGCCCCACCGACCCCGCCGGTATGCGGGTGCGCGCGGTATCCCGTCGCGGGACGCTGTACTGCCAGCCGTCGGCGGTGAGATATCCGAAGCCGGGCGCGAAGCCGACGAATGCGCAGTGCCAGGTCGCCGCGGTATGCGCCGCGATCACCTGGTCCGGGCGCAGGCCCAGCCTCTCGGCCACCGACTCGAGATCGGGGCCGTCGTAGCGCACCGGAATCCGCACAGGTTCGGTTGCGGGCGTGAATGTTCCACGGGAAACATCGGAGTGCGCCGTGCCCACCGCGGCGACGACCCGCTCCAACTCCTGACGCACCCGGGGTGCGGACCGCACCGAATCCACGGTCACCAGCACGGTTTCCGCGGCGGGCAGGAGGTCCACCACTCCCGCGACGGAACGCCCGGCCAATTCCGAGGCCAGCCGGCCGACCTGTTCCGGATCGTCGGGGGTGAGCAGGAAGGCCCGGTCGCCGGCACACCGTACCGCCGCTTCCCGACTTCGTGGTGCTCGCGACATATCACCTCACCCGGTCCCGTCGTTCAGGTGAACGACGCTACCGCTATTCCGGCGTCCTCGAGTGCGGCACGGATCCGCCGGGCCATCCGGACCGCGGCCGGGGTGTCGCCGTGTACGCAGATACTGTCCGGCGAAACCGCCACGGTACCGCCGTCGCCCAGTACCCGGGCGGTGCCGTTCTCCGCCAGCGACACGGCCTGGGCGACTGCCGCTTCGGTCCCGAGCACCGCACCCGGAGTGCCGCGCGCCGCGAGACCGCCCGCGGCGGTGTAGGCCCGGTCGGCGAAACCCTCGCTCACGA
Organism: Nocardia sp. NPDC004568; assembly: GCF_040609955.1. Taxonomy (NCBI): domain Bacteria; kingdom Bacillati; phylum Actinomycetota; class Actinomycetes; order Mycobacteriales; family Nocardiaceae; genus Nocardia; species Nocardia sp. NPDC004568. The sequence continues at coordinate 6,519 of NZ_JBEXLL010000119.1, read as the reverse complement.
ACGGAGTCCCCACGGCCAACGCGGATTTCTCGAGATGCGTACCGGCGGGTCCGAGCAGGACCAGGGTGGGGTCGTGATCCCGCAGGCCCGCGAGCACGGCGTCGGCGAGTGTCGCATCGGCCGCGGCGGCGTGGTACAGCGCGCCGTGGGGCTTCACATACCGCACCCGGTCGCCCGCCGCCCGGGCGAAACCGTCCAGTGCGCTGATCTGGTAGAGCGTCTCGTCCCGGAGGTCGGCGGGTGCCACGGCCATCGCTCGCCGCCCGAAGCCCGCCAGGTCCCGGTATCCGATATGCGCCCCGATCCGCACCCCCTTCTCCACTGCCGTCGCACAGGTGCGCCGCATGATGGACGGATCACCGGCATGGAAACCGCAGGCGATATTGGCGCTGGTCACAATATCGAGCATGGCGGCGTCCTCCCCCATACTCCACGCCCCGAAACCCTCACCGAGGTCACTGTTGAGGTCCAGACCCATGCCGTGCCCTCCTTCCGGCTCTGCCTCCATTGTTCACATGGTGGAGTCGTCGCGCACCGCCCGTGCGGAGCCGGCGGCGCTCCTTCTCAGCCGGCGGCGCCGGACGGCGGCCGAATCCTCCTGCGATTGTTGAGCAGCAGGGCCACGATGCCCGCCCCGTAGCAACTCGCCCCCGCCAGGACCACGGCCGGTGACCTGCCGTCGGCCGGGACGACCAGTGCCGTCCCGGCCACCGCCAGGACGAACGCGATATTGAACACCGTGTCCTGGAGGGCGAAGACCTGGCCGCGGTGGTCGTCGGGGATATCGATCTGCATGGCGGCGTCACCGGTGAGTTTGACAGTCTGCCCCGCCAGTCCCAGCAGGAACGCCCCGGCGAGCAGGAGTTGGTGGGCGCGGTGCACGCTATCGCCCGAGTGGGTGAGTGCGGTGGGCAGCACCAGCGCGAGCTGTACCGCGATCGCACCGCACAGAGCCAGCAGGATGGTCCGCGGCCGGCCCAGGCGGGGGATGAGCAGCGGGGTGAGCAGTGCCGCCAGCAGCATCCCGGCAGCGGTGGCGGTGATCGCGACTCCGAAGCCGATCAACCCACTGTCCGCCGTCACGCCCCGGGACGGCGAGTCCCGCAGCACCAGCACCATGACGAGCGTGTTTGCGCCGAATACGATCCGGTGGGTCCCGATACCGATCATCGCGGTGGACACATCGACCGAATGCCGGACCGCGCGGGCACCGACCAGCAATCCCGCGAGTACCGCGCGCACCGCGCCCGCGGTGTCGCCGGGCTCCGATTCCGGGCCGAGGGTGCGGGGCCGGAATCCGGCCGTGAGCAACACTCCGGCCACGGAGCCGATCACACTCAGTGCCACGGCGACCGCCGAACCGGTGTCGCCGGCGCCGATCGCGCCGATCACCGCCACCGCGGCCGCCGCACCCCCGGCCGCGCACGCCGAGCCCACCGTCGCGAGCACGGAGTTGGCCGGCACCAGCCGGTGCTGGGACAGCACTCGAGGCAGCGCCGCCGAGACGCCGGCCGCGGTGAACCGGCTGATCCCGACCACCGCCAGCGCCGGCAGCAGTAGGAAGCTCGCCCTGGCGCCGGCGAGCAGGCCCACCGCCACCGCGGCGATCAGTATGCCGCGCATCAGGTTGGCGATCAGCAGGACCATTCGCCTGTCCCAGCGGTCCAGCAGCGCGCCCGCGTACGGCCCGATCAGCGAATAGGGCAGCAGCAGTACCGCGAAACCGGCCGCGACGGCGAGCGGATCGGTCTCGCGTTCGGGATTGAGCAGGATTGCCCCGGACAACGCGGCCTGGAACATGCCGTCACCGAACTGGCTCGTGAAGCGCACCAGGGTCAGCCGGACCGCGCCGGGGCTCTCGCTGATCGCGGCGCGTAGCGCCGACAGATCGTGCCGCCGCCCGCCGCCTTCCGGTGCCCGGTCCGTGGTGGTGGGTTCGGGCGCAGAGCTGGACACCGCCGCGACGCTACCCGTCCGGCGGGCCCGGAGGTATTCCGGCCGGTCCGGGCACTCGTTCGGCGATCAGCAGGTCGACGGCCTCACGCATATCGGGTGCCATCGGCAGGGTGCCCGACGCGTCGGCGTCTATCCAGGCGTAATCGTCGTGCTCCTCCGGGTCCAGCGTTATCTCACCGGGTTCGGCTTCGGCGAGAAAACTGAATTTCCGCACCTTGGCCTTGGTGCGGGTGGCGTAGTCGAACCAGCCGAGGAAATCGGTGATCCGGCGGGCCACCAGGCCGGTTTCCTCGAACAGTTCCCGCGCCACCCCGTCGGTGAGCGATTCGCCGGATTCGACCCCGCCACCGGGCAGCTCGTACATCCCACCGAGCCGGCCGCCCGGCACCCGGCGCACCACCAGCAGTTTCCCGTCCCGGAACACCGCGACGCCGACGACCAGGTCGGTGATGCCGTCGCGCCGCGCGGCGGCACGCAGCTGTTGCTCGGTCCGCGCGAGTGCTTGGGGTCGCATCCTTCACCTCCCGGTTCCGTATGGATCCATTTTCGTGAAACGTATGGCACACCGCTGTCACCGCCCCGGTTGCTCACCGGCCGTTCATCCCGAGGTCGCTCGCGTAAAATGCCGAGAGCGGACAATCGACGAGGTCGTGGTATCGCCGAGGTACTACATACGGGAAAGGTAATTGTGCCCGAGCCGGAAAGGAGTCGTGCGATGTCCACGCTGCCGACGCCGCATATCGATGTACATCGTGCGGGCGATCGCATGAAAACCCGGATCTCCTGGCTCGATTCCAAGCATTCGTTCTCCTTCGGCGAGCACTACGACCCCGAGAACACCCATCACGGTCTGCTGCTGGTGAACAACGACGATATCGTTCTTCCGGGCCAGGGCTTCGACACCCATCCGCACCGCGATATGGAGATCGTGACATGGGTGCTCGAGGGTTCCCTGGTGCATCAGGATTCGCTGGGCCACAGCGGCGTCATATACCCGGGACTCGCGCAGCGGATGAGTGCCGGCACCGGGATCCGGCATTCGGAGAAGAACGATTCGTGGCGGGTGGACGGCAATCGTCCCGAGCACGACGAACCGGTGCATTTCGTGCAGATGTGGGTGTTACCCGATGAGCCCGGGATCGAGCCGGGCTATCAACAACTCGAAATCGACGATCAGCTGGCCGCGGGCGGTCTGGTGACCGTCGCCTCCGGGCTGCCGCGGTACCGCGACCGTACCGCCATCGCCATCAACAGCTCGCATTCGGCGCTGCACGTGGCGAAGCCGGCGCCGGACGCGCGGGATTCGGTGGAGCTGCCCGAGGCGCCGTACGTCCACGTGTTCGTCGCCCGCGGCGCGGTCGAGATGGAGGGTGTGGGCCTGCTGGACGCGGGTGACGCGGTGCGCCTGACCTTTTCCGGTGGCCAGCGGCTGATCGCGCGGGAACCGGCGGAAGTGCTGATCTGGGAGATGCATGCTCGGCTCGGCGCCGGGTAACGTCCGAAAAGTCCGGATATGGGTCGATCCGTCGGTGATCGGCCCTCGACAATGATATGCGGACCGAGATCGCTCGAGCGCTACCGGCCGGGTCTCGACCAGCTCAGCTGAGGAGGAACGTATGTCCTATCCACCGCCCCCCGGCGGCTATCCACCGCCTCCGGGCCATCCCGCGCCGGAGCCCTATCCCGGCGCCGGCGGGCAACCCGAATACTGGCAGGAATCGCCGAAACGCAAGGGAATGGCGATCGCCGCGCTGGTCCTCGGCATCCTCGGCGTACTGAGCTTCTGGACGATCGCCGGCGGCATCCTCTTCGGGCTCATCGCGGTGATCCTCGGTGTGATCGCCCTGGTCAAGGCGAATCGCGGCACCGGCGGCGGCGGAATCATGGCCGTGATCGGCCTGATCCTCGGCGTGCTCGCCATCGCCGGGGTGATAGTCGTCGGCATCGTCGGCTGGGGTATCTGGTCGGATTCGGGCGGCCGTGATTTCGTCGACTGCGTCAGCAACGCCAATGGCGATCAGAGCGCGGTGTCGCGATGTGAAGACGAGTTCAACCAGCGTATCGAGGACCAGTACGGGGTGACGATCGCTCCCCCGGAGCCCACCAACTGAACGGGCGGGCCGGTCCGGTATTCCGCTCGGACCGGCCCGGCACCGGCATACTGGGTTCTGTGACTTCCGACGTGACGAGCCCCTCCGGTATCGATCTGACCCATCTCGACCCGGCTGTCCGGGTACAGGACGACCTGTTCACGCACGTCAACGGCGCCTGGCTGGCCGGGTACGAGATCCCGGCCGACCGGGCGGTCGACGGCGCCTTCCGCACCCTGTTCGATCGGGCGGAGCTGGATGTCCAGGAGATCATCCGCCATGCCGCGGGCGAGCCCGGTAGCGACGCTCGCAAGATCGCCGACCTCTACGCCTCCTTCATGGACACCGACACCGTCGAGTCCGTGGGTCTCACCCCCATCGTCGAGGAACTGGCCGGGCTCGCCCGAACCACCGACCGGGGTGAGTTCGCCGGACTGCTGGGCCGGTTGCAGCGGGTCGGCGTATCGGGCGCGGTCGCCGTCTACGTCGACACCGACGACAAGAACTCCCAGCGCTACCTCGTCTACGCGACGCAGTCCGGGATCGGACTGCCCGACGAGTCCTACTACCGCTCCGACGAGTACGCCGAGGTGCGCGAGCGCTATATCGCCCATATCGACCGGATGTTCGCGCTGGCGGCGGCCGATCCGCGGATCGCGGAGCTGCTGCCCGGCGGGCCGGTGGGCGCCCGCGTCTTCGAGCTCGAGCGCAAACTCGCGGCGGGGCACTGGGACGTGGTGCGTCGCCGCGACGCCGAACTGAGCTACAACCTCACCACTTTCGCCGACCTGGCGGCCGCGCATCCGGAGTTAGACTGGACGGCCTGGGCCGACGGTCTCGCCGAGGGTGTCCCCGGCGGCGGGCCGGATCTGCTGACCGAGCTGGTGGTCCGGCAACCCGACTTCCTCCGGACCTTCGCGCAGCTGTGGGCTTCCGAATCGCTCGAGGAATGGCGGCTGTGGGCGCAGTGGCGGGTGCTGCGGTCGCGTGCGCCCTACCTCACCGAGGCGGTGGTGGAGGAGAGTTTCGATTTCTACGGCCGTACGCTGACCGGCGCCCAGGAGAACCGGGAGCGGTGGAAGCGCGGAGTGTCGCTGGTCCAGGACCTGCTCGGCGAAGCCGTGGGCAAACTGTATGTGGCCGAGCACTTCCCGCCCGAGGCCAAGGCGGCGATGGTGCGGTTGGTGGAGAATCTGCGCGAGGCCTACCGCCGCAATATCACCGAGCTGGAGTGGATGAGCCCGGCGACGCGACAGGCGGCGCTGGCGAAACTGGACAAGTTCACGCCCAAGATCGGCTACCCCGAGCGCTGGCGTGACTATTCCGCGTTCACCGTGGCGCCCGCCGACCTGGTCGGGAACTACCGCCGTGGCTACGCCGTCGACCACGATCGGGACCTGAACAAGCTCGGCGGCCCGGTGGACCGGGACGAGTGGTTCATGACCCCGCAGACAGTGAATGCCTACTACAACCCGGGAATGAACGAGATCGTCTTCCCGGCCGCCATCCTGCAGCCGCCGTTCTTCGATATGAACGCCGACGACGCCGCCAACTACGGCGGGATCGGGGCGGTGATCGGGCACGAGATCGGGCACGGTTTCGACGATCAGGGCGCCAAGTACGACGGCGACGGCAATATGGTCGACTGGTGGACCGATACCGACCGTGCCGAGTTCGGTAAGCGCACGCGGGCACTGATCGACCAGTACGACGTGCTCTCCCCCGCCGATCTCTCCGACGAGCACACCGTGAACGGCGAGTTCACGATCGGCGAGAACATCGGCGACCTGGGCGGTCTGTCCATCGCGCTGGAGGCGTACCGGATCTCCCTGAACGGCCAGGAAGCGCCGGTGATCGACGGCCTGACCGGGCTGCAGCGGGTGTTCTTCGGCTGGGCGCAGGTCTGGCGGACCAAGGCGCGGCCGGAGGAAGCGATCCGCCGGCTCGCGGTGGACCCGCATTCGCCCGCGGAATTCCGCTGCAACGCGGTGGTCCGCAATATCGATGCTTTCCACGAGGCGTTCGAGCTCACGCCGGACGACGCCCTCTACCTGGCACCCGAGGAGCGGGTCAAGATCTGGTGACCGTGTTCATCGGCGGCGCCTCCGGCGTCGCGGGGTCGAGGCCCACGAAGGTCCCGCCGTTCAGCCGCCGAGACTCGCGCCTGCGGCGCGTGCAATGCGCGGTGGGCCGTCCATAGAGTGCGGCCATCGAGCGCCTCCGGCCGAGAGCGGGACGAGCCCCGAACCTTTGGGGGCCTCGCTGAACTCGGCGCCGGGAGGGATGCGGAATTCCGCGGGCGTATCAACATACGAGGTCGGCAGTGCGGATGCCCCGATATGTGATCCGGATATCGAATGTCGACGCAACCACATGCGTCGAGTCTTACGAGACACCTCCAAGGGTTGAGGCCCGTCTCGCCGTTTCGGCCTCGAAGCGCATGCGCCGAAGGCGCGAGTCTCGAGGCCGAAAC
>NZ_JBEXLL010000118.1:0-13206 GCF_040609955.1 Nocardia sp. NPDC004568 | reverse complement strand
CTTCGCGCGGGCGCTTTCGAGGCCTGAACGGCGGGACGGGCCTCGACCCTTTCAGGGCCTCGTAAGACTCGGCACCGAAAGGCCGCTCCTGTTCGTGAAAGCGATCAGACGCCAGGCCACCCGGGCGGTCGAGTCGGCATCCGACCCGGACCATCGAATGCCGACGAAACCCGCATGCGTCGAGTCTTACGAGACACCTCCAAGGGTTGAGACCCGTCTCGCCGTGTACTCACCCCCCGAACATCACCTGCGAGACCGTATAGATCGCCAACCCCGCCAAACTGCCGACCACCGTGCCGTTGATCCGGATGAACTGCAGGTCACGCCCCACCTGGACCTCGATCTTCTTACTGGCCTCCTCCGCGTCCCAGCGGGCGACCGTATCGCTGACGATGGTGGCGATCTCGTCGGCGTAGTTGGCGGCCAGGTAGCGGGCGCCGCGCTCGATCCAGCCGTCGACCTTGGCCCGGGTCTCGGTGTCGTCGCGCAGGCGTTCGCCCAGCTGCTGCACGTTCTCGGCGACCTTGCGGCGCAGGGTGCTGTTCGGGTCGTCGGCGGATTCGAGGATCAGGCGCTTGGCCGCCCGCCAGGTCGCCTCGGCGAGGCCGGTGATCTCCTCGCGGCCCATGATCTCGGTTTTGATCCGCTCGGCCTTGGCGATCATCATCTCGTCGTACTGCAGGTCGTGGGCGAAATCCTCCAGGAAACGGTTGGCCGCCAGCCGGACCTCGTGATCGGGGGTGGAACGCACCTTCCAGGTGAACTCGACCAGCTCCCGATACACCTTCTCCGACAGCAGGACGTTCACGAATTTCGGCGCCCACTGCGGCGCCTCACCGTTGACGATCCGGTCGATCGTCTCCTGGCTGCCGAGCGCCCACTGGTGGGCGCGTTCGGCGAGCAGGTCCAGCAGCGGCAGCTGCCGGTTGTCGGCCAGCAGCTCGGCGAGGACCCGGCCGATCGGCGGACCCCACAGCGGTTCGGCGATCCGTTTCACGATCGTGTTGTCGATGACCTGTTCGACGTCCTCGTCGCGCAGCACCCCCACGACAGCCCGCAGAATCGTCGAGCTCTCGTCGGCCACCCGGGCCGCGTTACCGGGCGCGGCCATCCAGCGCCCGATCCGCCACGGGATCTGCGCGGAGTTCACCTTCGCGGTGACCACCTCCGGAGACAGGAAGTTGGTGCCCACGAAATTGCCGAGACTGGCCCCGAGCTGATCCTTCTTGCGGCGGATGATCGCGGTGTGCGGGATCGGCAGGCCCAGCGGATGCCGGAACAGCGCCGTCACCGCGAACCAGTCGGCCAGCGCGCCCACCATCCCCGCCTCGGAGGCCGCGCGCACATACCCGACCCAGTCGCCGGCGCCCCCGCGCGACTCCAGCCACCGGCACACCAGGTAGATCACCGTGGCCACGGCCAGCAGGCCGGTGGCGACGGCCTTCATCCGCCACAGGTCACGTCGTTTGGCCGCGTCGTCGGTGAGGGTGGCGAATACGCCCGGCGGTTCCGCCGACCCGCCGGGGCCGGTCGTCCCGGGAGCGGAATCGAGCACCGCACTACTACCGGTCGGTTTCTGCATACTCCCCATTCTGCTGTGTTCATGGCGCCGCCTGCGGCGGCGCGGGGGCGAGGCCCGGTTGCGCCGACCGCACAGCACACACCGCTACGGTCCTGTCCGACCATATTCGCCCGCTGGGTCGCCGGACCCGCGCTGAAGTGTGGGATCTGCCGCACAGGCGCCAAACGAACCACCTGGGCAGGGATGGGGCCTAGAGTGGAACGCACGTCAACCGTCCGGACCGAGGAGCCCCACGCTGTCCACCGAAGACCTGCTCGATATCGGGACATCCGCCGATCGATCGGCGCCGGTGCGCACCCCGCGGACCGACGGGCGCAAGCGGCGCTGGCGTCAGCACAAGATCGACCGCCGGGAGGAGCTTGTCGACGGCACGCTCGCCGCGGTGCGGACCCGCGGCGGGAACGCCGGTATGGACGAGATCGCCGCCGAGATCGGGGTGTCCAAGACCGTCCTCTACCGCTATTTCTCCGATAAGAACGACCTGGTCAACGCCGCGATGCAGCGGTTCATCGAGATCACCCTGATGCCGCGCGTGTACGGCGCGATCAGCCTCGACGCCGACGAATATCAGCTGGTGCGGTCGGCGCTGGCCGAATACGTGGGCGCGGTCGACGAGGACCCCGAGGTGTACCGGTTCATCATGGGCACCGGGTCGGGGGATCCGTCGTCGCTGGCCGATTTCGAGAGGTTGTTCGCGGAGGTCGTCGCGGCCGCCATCACCGAACGCGGCAGTGCCCGCGGTATCGAGACCGAAGGGGTGATGCTGTGGTCCTATGTGCTGGTCGGCGGCATCCAGCTCGCGACGCACTGGTGGACCACCCACAAGACGCTGCCCCGGGAAGAGGTCATCGACTACCTCACGATGATGGTGTGGAGTGCCATCGAGGGCATGGCGCGCGCCAGTGGTTCGCGGACCAAGTTCGCCGAACAGGAGCATGTGCTGCCCCCGGTCTCCCCCGACGACCAGGCCGTCTGAGCCAGCGGGCCGGCCTGGCTCGACAACCCGGCCGGGTTGGCTAGTCTGATTGCCGTGCGGTGACGCGGAACCGGTTGTTGTGTCCGCTGTCGTCGTAGGCGCGCGTCGGCACCAACGGAGGTACCTCGATGGCGAAACAAGTGCCGACATCCCGGCTGGCCCGCGGCACCAAGCTGGGTGCGGTGGCGGCCGGCTCGATGATGCGCAAACAACGCGCCCGGCTGTCGATGCGCGGCCGGTCCGAGGCCGTCCGGGCCCGGATGGCCGAGGAGTCGATCCTCCGCAGTACCGAACAGCTGGTCATGGTGCTGGGCACCATGAAGGGCGTGGCCATGAAACTGGGCCAGATGATGTCGGTGCTGGACCTGGACCTGGTGCCGCCGGAGCACCGGGAACGGTTCCAGAAACGGCTCGCGGTCCTGCGCAACGCCGCCCCCTCGGTGTCCTTCGAGGCCATGCGCGCGGTGATCGAAGAGGACCATGGGCAGCCGCTGGACGCGGTGTTCACCGAATTCGAACCCGAGGCCATCGCGGCGGCCTCCATCGGCCAGGTCTATCTCGCGCGGTTGCACGACGGTCGTCAGGTCGCGGTGAAGGTGCAGTATCCGGGCATCGATGCGGCGGTCCGGGCGGATCTCAAGAATCTGAACATGTTCCGGCGGGTCCTGCAGTCGGCGATGCCGTGGGTGACCCCCGCGGTCCTCGACGAACTGCGGCTGAACATGGAATCCGAACTGGACTATCACATCGAGGCCGAGACCCAGCGCGATATCGCGGACCTCTACGCCGACCACCCGTTCGTCGTGGTCCCGCGGCCGGTCCTCGAGCACAGCACCAGGCGGGTACTGGTCACCGAGTATCTGGCCGGTACCGCGTTCGAGGACATCCGCCGGATGCCGCCGGCCGAACGCGACCGGGTCGGCGAGATCATCTATCGCTTCTATGTGGGGTCGCTGTTCAATTTCAACGAGTTCTGCGGCGACCCGCACCCGGGCAATGTGCTGCTCGCCGCGGACGGCCGGGTCGGGTTCCTCGATTTCGGCCTGTTCAACCGGATGGATCCAGAACATGTCCGCTTCGAGGCGATCTGCCTCTGCGCGGCCGCCGAGGACCGCGGCGCGGATCTGCGGGATCTGATGATCCAGCGCGGGGTCATCGACTCGGCGGACGAGATCGGGGTCGAGGAATGTCTGGAGTATGTGCTCTCGGCGTCGGAATGGTGCCTGGTGGACCAGGAACTCACCATCACCCCGGAACTGGCCAGTGGCGCGTTCCTACTGGCCGTGGACCCACGGTCCAGCGAGTTCTCCGGTATGAAACAACAGAATCTGCCGCCGGAGCATCTGTTCTCGCGGCGAGCCGATTTCCTGACCTTCGGCATGCTGGGTCAGCTCGAGGCGACCGCCAATTGGCATCGCATCGCCCGGGAATGGTTGTACGGCGAGGAGCCGGCCACCGAACTCGGACGTCTCCATCGACAGTGGCTGGCCCAGCGCCGGCCGGCCAAACGCGGTAAGCGCCGTACGGGTTAGCACCGCGGCACCGGACATTTCCAAGGGGTTTCCATCCATGACCGACACACGTGAGTTCGACCTGGTCGTCTTCGGCGCCACCGGCTTCGTCGGCAAGCTCACCGCCGAGTACCTGCTGGGCGCGGCACCGGCCGGGGCGCGGATCGCGCTGGCCGGACGTTCGGCGGACAAACTCGCCGCGGTTCGCGACGAGATCGGTGCCGCGGACTGGGGTCTGGTGGTGGCCGACACCACCGATCAGGAGTCGATGGACGCCCTCGCCGCCCGCACGACCGCGGTCATCACCACGGTCGGCCCGTACCTGCGCTACGGAATGCCGATGGTCGCGGCCTGCGCGAAGGCCGGGACCCACTACGCCGACCTCACGGGCGAGCCGCTGTTCATCCGCGACGCCATCGACACCTACCACGACGAGGCCGCGCGTACGGGTGCCAAGATCGTGAACTCGTGCGGCTACGACTCGGTCCCTTCGGACCTGAGTGTCTACCAGCTCTATCGGCGGTCGGTCGCGGACAATACCGGCGAGCTCGGCGACACCACCCTGATCGCGACGCTGCGCGGCGGTGTGAGCGGCGGCACCGTCGATTCCGGCCGGGCGATGATGGAAGCGGTCGCCGCGGACAGATCGAAGGGCGCGGTACTCAGTCATCCCTATTCGCTGAGCCCGGACAAATCCATGGACCCCGACGTGGGCCGCCAGTCCGACCTCACCCTGCAGCGGGCGCGCGAGATCGACCCGAGCCTGGACGGGTGGGTCGGCACCTTCGTCATGGCCTCGCACAACACCAAGATCGTGCGCCGGAGCAACGGCCTGCTCGGCTGGGTATACGGGAAGAATTTCCGCTACCGCGAAACCATGGGTGCCGGCAATTCGGTCCTGGCTCCGGTGATCGCGGCGGGTATCTCCGGCGGTGTCGTCGCCGGAATGGCCCTCGGCGGTCTGCTGTCCCGGTTCGGCGCGGGTCGCGCGGTGCTCGACCGGGTACTGCCCGCGCCGGGTACGGGTCCCAGCGAGGCCACGCGGGAGAGCGGCTGGTTCCGCATGCGCACCTATACCCGCACCTCCTCCGGCGCCCGGTATCGCGCCGATTTCGCCGGTCTCGGCGACCCCGGATACAAGGCGACCGCGGTCATGCTCGGCGAGAGCGGTCTCGCACTGGCCTTCGACGACAAACCGGAACTCGCCGGTGTGCTCACGCCCGCCGCGGCCATGGGCGACGCGCTGACCGCACGCCTGCGCGCGGCCGGTATGACGATCGATGTCGAGCCGCTGGGATGAACCTCGCTCGGCGCACCATGAACGCCCCGGCGCTGGCGGCGGTCTACGAAAGGGTCTGGCGGCCTACGGTGTTCTATCTGGCCACCGGCCGCACCACCGCCGCCGATCGCCGGTTCGCGGTGGAGTCGCTGCGCCTCGACAGGGCGCGGCGGGTCCTGGACATCGCCTGCGGGCCCGGTAATTTCACCCATTTCCTGAGCGAGCACGTACCGGCCGACGGGTACGTCACCGGAATCGACTATTCGCCGCCCATGCTGGCGCGGGCCCGCACCGACAATGCCGGGCCGCGCGCCGGATATGTCCGCGGTGACGCGCGCTATCTGCCGTTCGCGGACGAATCCTTCGACGCGGTCTGTTGTTTCGGTGCCCTGTACCTCATCCCCGATCCGCTGGTCGCGGCCCGGGAGATGATCCGCGTGCTGGCGCCCGGCGGCCGGATCGCCATCACCACCAGTCATCGCCCGGACAACCCGGTCGGCGAATTGACCCGGCTCACCGCAGGAGTGAGCGGGCTGCGCATGTTCGGCGGCCGCACCTTCCCGGACCTGTTCGCGACTTCCGGACTGGTCGATATCGACCAATCCATACACCGGTTCTTCCAATACGTCACCGCCACCCGCCCGGCCGCGGACACGGTGGGCCACACGGCCCATCGTCCGGCGACCTCCGGCGTCTGACGGATTCGCGCGAGAAGTGTTCGGCCCCTTGCCACCCCTCGATTCGCTGCTGCCCACCGCCGGTCCGGCGTGCGCCAATTCACAGCCGAATCCCCATGACCGGCATGTTTTCCCCCGCGTGCGGGGCTACTCGTCGGTAGAGTCACCTGACGTACCCACGGGCGGGAAGGGGGATTCCAGATGTCGGTACCGGAGGTGGGGCAGAGCACGGCCCGCCGGCTCTACTGCGCGGCCACGGCCGGGGGTGACGATTCGTTCACTCTCGCCGAAGACGTCGCCCTGCGCCTGGCGCGGGCCTGCGACACCCTGGTCGCGGATCTCGAAGCGGCGCGGGCCGGAGGCCACCATATCGCCGAAACAACCGACACCGCCGGCTTCCCCGACCTACCCACCGGGCATGCCCTCGCGGCCGGGTTCCGCGGAAAGGCAGTGCAGTACCTGGACACCCTCACCGCACTTCAGGAGACGGCGCTCTGCTTCAAAGCCGCCTACCTCGCCGCGGGCGGCCGGCTCGCCGAGGCCGATCTCGCCAACCGGGCCGCCCTGGCTGTGGTGGCGGCACATCCCGGTCTCGGCCGCGCCGACGAGGACGTCCATGGCTGAACCCGCGGGCACCGATCCGCCCTTCGCACCCGAACGCGAATGTTTCGGCAGTTTCACCCATCAGGAGATCTGGGATCGGGTACACGAGGTCCTCGATCCCGGTGCGCTCGGGAGCGCCGCCGCGGCATGGCGGTCGAACGCCGACGCCGTAGCGGACGCCTTCGCCACGTTCACCGACGCCACCCGGCGCGAATTCGCGCGCTGGTCGGGACATTCGGCGAACGCGGCCCGGCAGGCGACACGGGAGTTCATCGCCACCGGTGACGAAACCCACGAGGCGTGCCGCGCACTCCAGCGCCTGATGGAGGGCAATACCGAAGCGGCCCAGACATTGCGGTCGGCGCTGGCCCCACCGCGACCCTATCGGCCGCTCGACGATCCGGCGGCCGAGGCCGTACACGGCGGCCGCCGCCGGATGGACCACGATATCGCCGCCGCCGCGGCCGCCGCCGACGCGCAGGACGCGATGACCACCATCTACAACTCCACCCTCCCGGCTTCCGGCGACCGGGTGCCCCGGTTCCCCGACGCGTCCACCGGCGCCGGCGGCGGGAGCCCGCGCAAGTGAAGTGGATCCTGACCCCGGACGAGTTCAGTTACGTCTGGGCCAATGAAACAAGCCTGGAACGCCGGCCCTACCCGGTGAATCTGGCCCCGGCCAGCGCCGTGCGCACCGAATCCGAACTGGATTCGCTGCGATTACCACAGCGGTTCGCCAGACAGGCCGACCCGGATCTGGCAGCCGCGCTCATGCTCTGCGCCCGCCCGGACGCCACCGCAGTAACGATTTCCGGGGAGCGACCGGCGCTCCCCGGCGACGGCGACCAGCCGCATACCGAGCAGATTCTCGGCTTCGCCGCCGTCATCGATCACCACGCCGCCGTCCTGCACGCCACACCCACGAAGGTCACCGTTCACATGTGTCACGCCCAGGACCTCGGGGGCCGGCTGGTCCAGCTGATCGGTTCCGCCCGCCCCGGCGCCCACGGCCCGTTCCACCAGCCCCAGGACGCGGTACTCACCGACGCACCGCTGTCCGTCCACGACGGAGACGGAGACGCCGCCCGGTTTCGCGCGGCGCTGCGCGAACCCGTCGACGCCCGCGGTTTCATCACGGTCACCGTGGCGCCGGACGACCCCATGTCACCGCCCACGCTGCACCGCAGCTGGCTCGATATCCGAGACGACGGCCGCTATCTGCTCACCACCGCCGATGTGCTGGTCCTCGCACCGGTCAGCGATGCGGAGTTCGCCGACAACCTGCAGAGCCTGGCCCGTATCCGCGGCAGCACGCCCGGATTGTGATAGGTCTGTCCGATGTCCGAGCAATGGAAAGTACCCGCGAGCCGGGCCCTGCGCGCCGACGGCCTGCGCATCGCCGATATGGACACCTCGGCCCGGCCCGGCTTCGACGGTCGCAAGAAGGACGGAGAAACCCTGCTGGCCGAACGTGCCGAGGTACTGGCCGGCCTGCAGGAGAAGCTCTACGCCAACGGCCGCTCCGGTGACCGTCGCAGCGTGCTGCTGGTGTTACAGGGAATGGACACCGCCGGCAAGGGCGGGATCGTGCGCCATGTCATCGGCTCGGTGGACCCGCAGGGCGTCGACCACGCCGCGTTCGGGGTACCGACCGACGAGGAGAAGCGGCACCATTTCCTGTGGCGCATCCGCAAAGCCCTGCCGCGCGGCGGACAGCTCGGGGTGTTCGATCGCTCACATTACGAAGACGTCCTGGTCGCCCGGGTGCACGAACTCGTGCCCGAGGCGGTCTGGCGACAGCGCTACACCGAGATCAACGATTTCGAGCAGGAGCTGACCGAAGCGGGCACGACACTGGTGAAGGTCGCCATGTTCGTATCGCTCGACGAACAGAAGAAGAGGCTGCGCGAGCGGCTGGAACGGCCGGACAAATACTGGAAGTTCAGCCCCGGCGATATCGACGAGCGGGCCTATTGGCCCGCCTATCAACAGGCCTATCAGGATGTGCTGGACCGGACCTCGACCGGCTACGCACCCTGGTACGTACTGCCTTCCGACGCGAAGTGGTACTCGCGGCTGGCCGTCACCGAACTACTCATCGAGGCGCTCGGGAGTTTGGAGCTGAGCTGGCCGCCGGCGAATTTCGACCCGGCTGCCGAACTGCGCCGGCTCGACACAGCCTGACCGGCACGGATCGGTGAGTTATGGAAACTCTCAGCAAGCCGGACAATGATGGGCGATGCGCCGGGCACCCCGGCGCACCCTGGCGATCCTACGGGTGGTCGGGGCAGGCGAGGCGAGGAAAGGCGTGGTGAACGCACGGTGAGCAAAAACCCCGGGCGGCCGAATCCGCTGGCGGCGGGTGCGCGCGCGGACCGCAACCGCAAGATCGCGATACAGGTCGGCGTGGCCGCTGTGCTGGTGGCGCTGGTCGCGGCGATCGGTATCGGCCTGGCCGTGCGCAACTCCGGTTCCGACGATGTGGGCGCCGTCCCGGCGGTGGCGACCGACAACGGCGCCATCCGGGTGGGGCAGCCCGACGCGAAGGCGACCGTGCGGATCGTCGCGGATATGCAGTGCCCGGTCTGCAAACAGTTCGAGGCCGATCACGCCGAACTGCTGAGCACCTCGGTCGCCGACGGTACCGTCGCGATCGAGTACAACATCGTGGCTTATCTGGACAAGATGTCCAGCACCGAATACTCGACCCGGGCCGCGAACGCTTCCTACTGCGTCGCCGAGACCGGTACCGACAAATACCAGGACTGGCTGACGCTGATGTTCCAGCAGCAGCCGCCCGAAGGCGGCGCCGGCCTGACCGACGAGCAGCTCGTCGCCATCGCGCAGCAGGCGGGTTACACCGACCCCGCCATCGCCGACTGCATCACCGACCGTACGTACGAGGGTTTCGTCGGCGCGAAATCCCAGGAGTCGCTGGACGAGGGGATCGACGGCACCCCGACGGTTTTCGTCGACGGTGAAAAGGTCGATCTCGCCCTGAAGCAGGACCGGTCGGGCTTCGACACCGCGCCGCTGACCGCCGCGATCCAGGCGGCTGCGGGCCGGTGATCCGGACTTCGCCGCCTGCCGCCTGGACAATGCTGCTGTGCGGTCTGGCCGGTTGGATCGCCGCGTTCGTCCTGCTGGTCGAGGACTTCAAACTACTCAGCGAGCCCGGCTACATCCCGTCGTGCAGCTTGAATCCGGTGCTGTCCTGCGGTTCGGTGATGGCGACCGATCAAGCGGCGGTACTGGGTTTCCCGAATCCGATCATCGGGCTGGCCGGGTTCTCGGTGGTGGTGACGCTGGGTGTGCTCTCGGTCGCGGGGGTCGGGCTGCCCCGCTGGATCTGGACCGGGCTGTGGCTGGGTACGGTCGCGGGCACCCTGTTCATCTGCTGGCTGATCTTCCAGAGCCTGTACCGCATCAATGCGCTGTGCCCCTACTGCATGGTGGTGTGGGCGATCATCACGCCGCTGCTCGCCGTACTCACCGAACAGTTGTGGGGTAACGATCGGGGCGCGCTGCGAGTGGTCGCGGAATGGCGCTGGACCTTCGTCGCGGTCTTCTACGCCGTGGTGCTCGTGCTGGTGTTCCTGCGCTTCCAGGACTACTGGCTGTCGCTGTTCTGAGCGCGGCGCCGGCCGCCCTAACCCGGCGTGCCGGCGACCAGCCGCACCGCCACCAACCGTTCCCGGCCGTCGGCGGCGCGCACGCCCAGCCGCACCGTTTCGGCGGGTTTGCGGCTGTCGATGGCCGCGCGCAGTGCACCGGCGCTCGTGATGGCACGACCATCCAGCGAAGTGATGATCTCCCCGGCCGTCAGACCCGCGACCTGTGCGGGCAGCCCGCGAATCGCCATATCGACGCGGGCTCCGAGCGGACGCGCGTCGGAGATGAGTACCCCGAGGGTGGCGGTGGGACCGATGTGCACGGAGTCGGTGGGCGTGCCGGACCGGATCTGCCGCACGATCCGCATGGCGGCGTCGATGGGCACCGCGTATCCATTGGGTGGGTCCTCGGCCGCTCCGGGCGGCGGGTCCCGGTTACCGGAGGCCGCCGCGATCACGCCGACGACCGCGCCCGTGGAATCGGTCACCGCCCCGCCGGACTGGCCCGCGCTGACCGCGGCCTCGATCTCCAGCATCCCGGTCAGCGCCTGCCGGGACAGATCCTGCTGGTTGAGGGCCATGATCGTGCTGTCCAGGTCGCTGATCTCGCCGGTGACGGCGGTGGCCGTGCCGCTGCCGCCGGCGTTACCGATGGCCAGGACCTCGTCCCGGACCCGCAGCCCGGCGGAACTGCCGATCCGCGCGGTGGCCAGCCCGCGCGCGCCCGTGAGGGAGAGCAGGGCGATATCCGCGTGGGCGTCGTACCCGAGCACCTCGGCGGTGTACACGGCACCATCGGACACGCGACTGACCCGGACCGTTCTGGCGCCCTTCACGACATGGTGGCTGGTGAGCACCTGCCCCTCTCCGGTGAGGACGATGCCGGATCCGGCCGCCGCGGCACCGAACGGACGGGCGGCGGCGGTGATGTTCACCAGTACCGGTGAGATACCGCGCGTCACCTCGCTCGCGTTCAGCGGCGGACGCGGCTCGGTCCGCGCCGGAGCGGCGACGGTAGCGTGGCCGGGCTGCGGCAGGCCGGGCAACTCGCCCCGATAGCCGAACAGCGCTCCGAGGGCCAGCACCGCGGCGAACACGGTGATGAGCACGCGGCCCCCGCCGGTGGGCCCGCGGGAGCCGGTGCTCTGCCACTGTTTGTCCAAGGAGCCTCCCGCTGACGCAGCCGATCACGACCATTGTCGCCCGGATCGACGCCCGGCCGTCGAGTTTCCTCCCCTTGCCGCAAGTTATCCACAGGCGTCCCCAGTTATCCACAGGCCGGCGGAGCCTGGGGGAACATCGTCCGGATACCTGTTGATTCGTTACCTGCGCACCCCCGCGGTCACATCCGTGTCACACTCGCGCGGCGGCGCTTTACGGTGTCCGGGCGAAAACCGGCCCGTGGGTCGGCCTCTGCCCGGACGAACCGCCCGAGCGGCGCGATCGGGAATACGCCCGGCTCGTTATCCGGCGGAAACCGAATCAATAGAATTCCGTATCCCGGCCCCGGCCGCCCGGAAATTTATCCACAGCCGCCCGGTCTTCGTCCACACCGTGGAGCCGGGTTTTCCACAGGCTTCTCCACAGTGTGGATAATCGCCGTGGCGAGCCGAAATCCCTTTGTTCGATGACGGCCGATTGTTCGATGACGAACGATCGAAACGTCATTCCCAGACCGAATCCGCGGTCTCACACCAACGGAAACACTCAGATGGTGGCGGTATCTACGACGAACCGATACCGCACATCACTGGCCACCACACGCTCGTACGCACTGTCGATCTCATCCGCGGAAATCAACTCGATTTCCGCCCCGATTCCGTGTTCGGCGCAGAAATTCACCATCTCCTGCGTCTGCTCGATACCGCCGATCATCGAACCCGACAGCGAGCGCCGGCGCCCGGCCAGCACCCGGGCCTGGACCTGGAGCGGGGCCTCCGGCAGCCCCAGCACGACCAGCGTCCCATCCAGTCGCAGCAGCTTCATGTAGTCGTTGATCGGCAGATCCGCGGCGACGGTGTTGATGACCAGATCGAAACTGCTGCGCAACTGCCGGAAGACCGCGGCGTCGCTGGTCGCGTAGTAGTGGTCGGCGCCGAATCGCTTTCCATCGTCCTGTTTGCTCAGCGAATGGCTGAGCACCGTCACCTCGGCGCCCAGCGCGGCGGCAATTTTCACACCGATATGACCGAGCCCGCCCATTCCGATGATCGCGACCTTTTTCCCGGGCCCGGCACCCCATTGTCGTAAAGGCGAATACAGGGTGATTCCGGCGCACAGCAGCGGCGCGGCCACCGACAGATCGATACCCTCCGGGATGGCGACCACGAAGTTCTCCGTCACCACGATCCGAGTGGCATATCCGCCCATGGTGTGTCCGCCCGGCTGCACCTCCTCGGGCACCCGGGAGTTGTAGGTCATCACCGCGCCACGGGTACAGAACTGCTCCTCACCCGCCAGGCACGGCTCGCACACACCGCAGGAGTCCACCATGCAGCCGACACCCACCCGGTCGCCCACCCGGTGGCGGGTCACCGCCGAACCCACGGCGGCGACGGTCCCCGCGATCTCGTGCCCCGGCACACACGGATACGCCGCGCCACCCCACTCGTTACGGGCGGTGTGAATATCGGAATGGCAGATCCCGGCATATGCGATGTCGATCAGGACATCGTGGGGCCCGAGCTCCCGGCGCTCGATGGTGACCTTCTCGAATGCGGCGTCGGGGCCGGCCATCGCGTAAGCGGCTACAGCAGTAGTCATGCGTCCATGCCTACCGGCGCATACCTGATTTGCCAAGGCAGGGTGACCTTTCGGCGCCGCATGGTGAAGGTAGGCGTGGGCTTGCTCGCGAAGGTGCTGTGTTTTTTGGCGGCGCCTGCGGCGCCGCGGGGTTGAGGCCCCCTTGGTCTCGCCGTTTCGGCCTCGAGACTCGCGCCTGCGGCGCATGCGCTTCGAGGCCGAAAC
>NZ_JBEXLL010000117.1:0-13383 GCF_040609955.1 Nocardia sp. NPDC004568 | reverse complement strand
CAACCACCACCGAAGACATTCCGCGCTGGGCTACCAAACCCCGGCCGGATACGCTGCCACCTGTATCCACCGATAACCGACTCTCACTCCCGGTGGACCACATCACGGGGACCCGTCAAAGGCACCCGGTCCGGATGTGAGGATGTGAATTGCCAGCGCAGGGACCGCTCGTGATCCCGCTGCTGGACGCCCTGCGACCAAGGACTTTGGTCCTCGCGTAGGACTGCCGACAGCCATAGCCGCGCCGATGTAGTGCGGTTCATACTCGGCTGTGCGCCGCTTCCTCAGGTCGAGCGCACCGTGCGCCGTCGGGCAGCGTCGCCGACGAGGAGCGATCATGCACGAGTTCGGACTGCCACCTCTGTACAACGTCCGCCCCGACGCGAATCTCACCGACTTGATCGAACGCATCGCCGAACAGTATTCCGACATCGCGGTGGTCAGTCACAAAGTGGACGGCCGATGGCATCATCTGACCGCCGCCCAGGTCCGCGCCGAGGTGTTGGCGACGGCCAAGGGGCTGATCGCGAACGGGATTCAGGCCGGCGATCGGGTGGCCGTCATGTCCCACACCCGCTACGAGTGGACGCTGCTGGATTTCGCGATCTGGTGGGCCGGGGCGGTCACGGTTCCAGTATACGAAACGTCCTCCGCCGAACAGGTGCAGTGGATCGTCTCCGATTCCGGTGCGGTGGCCATCGTGACAGAGACCGACCACCACACGGCTGTCGTCGCCGACGTGCGGGACCGGCTACCGAAATTGATGCACACTTGGCAGATCGATGCCGACGCCGTCGCGACCCTGAAAGCGGACGGCGCACGAATCAGCGACACCGCCGTGGCCGATCGCCGGGCGGCCTTATCGGCCGATCAACTGGCGACGATCGTCTACACCTCCGGCACCACCGGCCGGCCGAAGGGCTGTCAGCTGACCCACGGTAACTTCCTGGCCGAGATGGGCAACATCACCGCCCGGATGCCGGCACTGTTCCGCACCGGCGAGTCCTCGGTCCTGTTGTTCCTGCCCTTGGCGCACGTGCTCGGTCGGATCGCCGAGATCGCGGCGGCGTTCGTCCCGGTGGACATCGCCCACGTCGGCGACATCAAGGATGTCACCGCGGAACTAGGGGCATTTCGTCCGACGCTGATCCTGGGTGTCCCGCGCGTTTTCGAGAAGGTGTACAATACCGCCCGCGCACAAGCCCAACTAACCGGTCGGGGCCGGGTCTTCGATCTGGCGGCTACGACCGCGATTGCCTACAGCCACGCTCGGGACAGCGGCCCGATCCCGATTCTCCTCCGAATCCGGCATGCGCTGTTCGACCGCCTGGTCTACCGCCGACTACGCGCCGCGCTGGGCGGGCGTGCCACGCATGCGCTTTCCGGCGGCGCCCCGCTCGGCGAACGGCTCGGCCACTTCTACCGCGGAGTCGGATTCACCGTGCTGGAGGGCTACGGCCTGACCGAGACCTGTGCAGCCGCCACGTTCAATCCGGACGACCGGCCGAAAATCGGGACGGTCGGCCAGCCGATACCCGGCTCCTCGGTCCGTATCGACGACGACGACGGTGAAATCCTGCTGCGAGGACCGAATGTGTTCACCGGATACTGGAACAACCCAGACGCCACCGCCGACGCTTTCCGGGACGGCTGGTTCGCCACCGGAGACCTCGGCACGCTCGACGACGACGGATACCTCACCATCATCGGACGCAAGAAGGAAATCATCGTCACCGCCGCCGGCAAGAACGTCGCTCCCGCGGGGATCGAAGACCGCATCCGCGCTCACGCCGTCATCGGCGAGGTGATCGTTGTCGGCGACAGTAAGCCGTTCGTCAGTTGCCTGGTCACCATCGACAACGAGCACTTCCCCACCTGGAAAAAGCTCAATGGCAAACCCGATGATGCCACCGTCGCCGATCTTGCCGCCGACCCCGACCTGCTCGCCGCGATCCAGGCAGCCATCGACGATGGTAACCAATCCGTTTCCCAAGCCGAGGCCGTCCGCAAATTCCACCTGCTGCAAACCGACCTCACCGAGGCCAACGGTTATGTCACCCCGTCGCTGAAGCTCAAACGCAACATCGTACTACGTGACTTCGCTACCGAAGTCGACGCAATGTATAGCGGATGAGTGTGGTCGGCGATGGATGAGAAAATTCAGGGGAAGAACCGGGCAAGCACTCGCGAGCCTCCGTTGCGCCTCGGCACGCCGCAACCACGCCTTCGCCTCCTCAACTGCGTCCTCGGCCGGATAGGCGGTTCGCAATCGGAAGCATCGCGCTCGGCTAACCCGTCTCAGCCGCTCACCACGCTCATCGAGCAGGACCACTGATCCCAGCACCGCCTCGGCGTTGCCGACCTAGGCCGCATTCTCCGGAGGGGGATACAGCGGCTATCCGCAGAGATCGAACTGCGGAAACGCTGATTCCGGACTATCCGTCAGGGGCGATGGAGGGCGTCGAAGGTGATGGCGAGGGTGACCGGTGTATCGAGGACCAGAGCGGTGTGATGGACCTTGTGCGGCATGTAACGCAGTCCGGACCAGTCGAGTCGGTATTCCTCGATACGGTCGATGGTTTCCCAGCTCTTGTCGAAATGGACGATCAAGTACCCCGGAATACCGGCCCGTGCATACAGTTTGTGCTTTTCGGAAGTGTCTGCATCGACCGTGCTCTTCGAGGCGACTTCGACAATCAGGGCGATATGATCTCGGACGGTGTTCACGTCGTACGGGTCGCAGTCGCGGATGAAGACATCCGGGTAGCGGATGTTGAGTTGGTGGTCGTCTCGGCGATCGTCGGCGTCGGCGAAGCGGACAGCGACATCGGATCCGATGCGTAAGCATGGGCCGGCGGGGTCGCGAGCGTCTTCCAGGGCGGCAGCCAGGCGCCGCACGACGCGGCTGTGCGCTTCGCTCTGCGCCATCAATCGCACAACGAGGCCATCCACGATCTCGACATCACCGAGGGAATCCGGTTCGGCATTCAGGAATTCTTCGGCGGTGACCCGAGGGTGGTCGTCGGGATGTGATGCCGTCACGGTCAGCTCCTTGTGGGGTAGAGCGGCCATTCACAGGGATGGACTGCGAACATGCCGGTCGAAGATATCAGTTTGTCTCGATGTACTCGCTGCGGCTACTGGCCGATGAGTTCTTGCAGGGCAGAGCCGTGTGCGTCCATGGTCTGGAGGTCGGCGGTACGACCGGACTGCGCCCGGTCAGTGATCCCCTTTTTTCGCCCGCACGCTCGCCGCGTCCAGGATCGCCGCGCTCCAGTCGATGTCGCCGGCGGCGCCGAGCCGGTCGAGTATCTCCCGGTGCAGTGCGTCGAACACCCCGGCATCAGCCCACACCATGAACCGGCGATGCGCGGTCGGCACGCTGACCCCGAACGACGGCGGCAGATGCCGCCACGCGCACCCGCTGGTCAACACGAACACCACGGCGGTGAACACTGCCCGCTCATCCACCGGAGCGGTCCCGCCGCCCTACGGCCTGGGCGTGAACTCGGGGAGCAGCGGTTTCACGATGTCCCACAACGCATCCGGAACCAGTCTCTGAGCAAGCCGGTCGACCACGGGTCACATCATGCCGGACAACGAATTACACCCACGTAAGACGTCCTCTTATCGGAAAGCCGATGCGCTCCCTGCCGGATTCGGCCGAACGGCCCTCGCTTGTTTCTGGTCCCGCCCCGACCGGCGTCGGTGGTCTCCAGCCGGTAGCCGAACCACTCCTACACGCCGCTCGTGTAGCGACCGATCCGGGCGCGGTTCGCCGAGGTCACCGGAGCACGAGTGGGGTGCTGTGGACCAATCAGGTCGGAGTCGACGAACTCGCCTCCCGTATACCCGAGGAGCTGCCGACGGCCGATCGGACAGGTGCGAAAGTCCCGAGATCGAGAGACCGGCGACCCGAATGCGCCGGACGTTGCGCACTTCCGGCCGGATACAGACATCCGCGATTCTCGATATAGCTTGTCGGCTGTCGGTAGCGCGGCGCGAGAGCGTTTCGCTGCTCATGACGAGCAGCCGGACAGTCGATACGACGTCAGGAGTTCAAATGCCGCAGCGGCGGGAGTTCCTCCAGCGCTTCCGTCCGGCTGGAACCGGTCACCCGGCGTGCCCGGCGATCGGATCGGCGACGCGCGGCCGAACCGGCGCCCGGTGTTCTCGCTGCTCCGCTACCCGGGACCCGTTTCGCCCCGGCATCATCTCTGTGCGGTGGAAGTCGTGAACGAGAAACAGTCGCCACAGCGCAGTCACCCGCGCCTCCGGTGGCGGTCGGCCGTGGTCGAGGGCCGCCCCGCTCGCTATGCGGTCGGTGGGCTCGGCCCCCGCGTGCTGTTCCTGCACGGCTGGGGCATCGGCGGCCGGCCGTATGCGCGCCCGCTCGAACAGCTCGTCCGCATGGGTATGCGCGTGTACAGTCCGGCACTGCCCGGATTCGGTGGAACGGCCGGCTTACCGGTCGCTGACCGGACCCTCGCCGGCTACGCGCAGTGGGTAGGCCATTTCGCGGAGACGGTCGATCTGGCCCGACCGGTGACCGTCGTCGGGCACTCCTTCGGTGGTGGCGTCGCGATCAAAGCCGCCCATGACCTGACCGACCTGGCCGAACGGCTGGTACTGGTGAACTCGATCGGTGGTTCGGCATGGACCGACGGCCGCGGAGTGGTGCGCGCGCTGCGCGAACGTCCGCTGTGGGATTGGGGCCTGCACCTGCAGGCCGACCTGCTTCCCCGCCGCCAGGTGACCCGGGTCCTGCCGGTGATCCTGCGCGAGGCGATGCCGAACATGTTGCGGCACCCGACCGGGGTGTGGGAAACCGCCCACCTCGCCCGGACCGCCGATCTGGCCTCCGAACTCACCGCGCTGGCCGAACGGCGGCTCCCCATTTTCGTGGTGTGGAGCGCGCGGGACACGGTCATACCCGAATCGACCTCGATGTCGCTGCGCACCGCGCTGGGCGACCCGCACGCCATCACGGTGCCCGGCGGGCACACCTGGCTCATGTCCGATCCCCATGCCTTCGGCGAGCTGATCACCAACGTGATCCGCGAACCCGTCATCGGCCCTGACGTCGGCGCCGACCGGACCACGGCGGAATGAACAGTTCGCGGCGCGCGGTAGGGCGCGTCGCCGACCGGTCTCGCCGTTATCGGGTCCGGCTCGTTCCGGTATCCGAGTCGGCGGATCTCTCGCGACGGCGGCGCACGAGTAGCAGCGCCGCCGCCACGGCGAGTGGAAGGAAGCCGACAGTCGACATAGTGAGCCGAAGAGCCGCGGTGAAGTCCACATCGAGGTGTAGCCCGGCCGTATGCCGCAGCAGATTCGGGTCGTATCCGGCGCCTGCCGGACCATGCGCCGGCGCGCTGCGCCGGCGTCGACAGCTTGTTCGGCTCGGGAGGCGGACAGCTGCCGCGATTCCGCGGCCGCCAGCCATTCACGTCGGAAGAAGACATTGAGCAGCAGGAGGTAGACCGTGGGGCCGAAAGCGTAGCCGGCCATCCCGAAGGCCGACTGGACGGAGGCGAAGGTACCGGAACGACCCGGCGGCGCCTCGGACAGTACGGTTTCGGAGGCAGCGGTGGAGGTGACGAGCACTCCGAGGTTGCACAGCCAGACGGCCACCACCAACAGCCACAAGGCCATGGTGGGCTTCACGGTTCCCGCCATCAGGAATCCACTGGCCGCGAGCAGTAGCAGACCCGTGATCAGCACCGGACGGGGCCCGTATCTACCCACCAGACGCCCGGCCAGAACCACGGCGCCGGCGATCAGCAGGGTACCGGGTAGGTACAGCAGACCGATGGCCTGTGGTGACAGTGTCAGCATTTTGCCGCCGAATTGCCCGAGTACGACCCCGAGCCCGGCGGCGAGGAAGTTCAGGGTGAGGGTCGCCGCCAGCGCGACACCGAACGGGGCGCTGCGGAACAGCGACAGATCCAAAGCGGGTTCGCAAGTGCGTCGTTCGTGGATCACGAACAGCACGGCCACCGCCCCGCTGACCACCAGCGGCAGCCAGGTCTGGGGCCGGGAAACGCCTTTCTGCGCCGCGGCGAGGCCGACGAGGAGGCCGAGCAGGGTGAGACCGACCAGCGCCACGCCGACCACGTCGAGCCGGCGCCGCTGCCGGACCGGCGCTTCCGGTACGTAGACGGCCGTCAGCCACAGTGAGAGCAGCGCGAGCAGGGGCGCGATCGAGAACAGGGGCCGCCCGTCGACCGCGGTCACCAACCAGCCCGCGAATACGGGGGTCACCCCACACAGGATCATTTCCACCGCCATGAACACCCCGATGGCCGCCGGTCGCCTCTGCTGTGGCACCGATGTCTTCAGCAAGGCCAGCGGCGCACCCAGTAGCGCTGTCACCCCGACTCCGGCCAGGACGCGCATCACCAGCAGATAACTGTATCCCGGCGAAAGCATGGAAAGCAGGTCCGCGGCCACCACGACAGCCAGTCCCAACATCAACAACCGTTTGAGTCCGAACATATCCCCGAGAGCTCCCGCAGCCAGCACAGCGGCGGCCGTCACCAGGGTCGCTACTCCGCCCAGCAGTCCGACGAGTTGTGCTGGAACGTGCAGTGCCCGGCTCACCTGCGGAAGGTTGAGCCCGAGTACGAGCGGGTCGACGACCGTGACGGTGAACGCGATGGACAGTCAGAGAACGGTCGGCAAGCTGGTCGTGTGAGCCCGTGACCGAACCATGCGCACTCCCACCTCCCGTGCTCGGCCACACCGCATGGGCGGTGTCGCCGCCACCCAGGCTCGGAGTGCGTCGCGCCTGCACGCGGTCGGTATCTTCTGTTTCCGGGCGACCCGTGTATCACTGGACCCCGATCCCACCATCGCGCACCGGCCCCGGCCGCCGGCTGCCATGATCGGAATCCGTGGAAGGGCCGTGCCGGCTACTACACCGTGATAGTGGGCGACGCCGAGCCGTTGATCGACGCTGCTTGGTTATTACCCCGAACCGAAACCCGAAGCCGCTGAGATCGAGAACTACGTCGCCTTCTACAAGAATCGCGTCGAGATCCTCGACAACTGACAGTCCCGCACTCGGGCGACCCCGCCGCGGTGCACCCCGGCAAGACCCGGTGAGCCCACCTGGTTGCCGCGGTCGTAGGGCCCCGTCGGTGGGACGGTTCCGCCTGTTGACCGGTTGATTGTTCTGCCCAGGCGCGCTGGTGGCAGTCGGGTGATCGGTACGAACCGCCGGGTGGAAATATGTGGATGATCCGGACTCGAGGTGCAAACCCAGATCTCGAAGCCTTTCGCCTGCAGGGTTTCGGAACGCGATCCAGAGCAGCGGCCCCGTCCGGTGCTGATACGCGCTGCCGGGTGCCGCGCCGCCGCCACGGCGAGTGGAAGGCTTCACCGTCGGCGAGTCGGTCAAGGTGCTCCTGGCCCCCCTGCCGTCGGATCTCGACCGGCTCGCCGCGCACCCGCTGGTGCAGGAGAAACTGATGCCGGTCCTCGGTCTTGTCCGCGCCCGCGATGTCCGGCACGGCATTGCGGCCGCCGTTCTGGTCACCGAGCACGGCGGCCTCGGCCACACGTCCGCGGTCTACGCCCGGGACCAGGCCGTGATCGACGCATACGGGCTGGCCGTGCGCACCGGCCGGATCCTCGTCAACGCGCCCACCGCCGTCCGGGCGCTCGGCGGGATCTACAACAACCTGACCCCGACCTTCTCCCTCGGGTGCGGCACGTGGGGTGGATCCAGCACCACCGAGAACGTCAACTACATGCAGTTGCTTATATCAAGACAATTTCGCATCGGCGCACCCCACCGCAGTGGTTCCGCGTGCCGTCCAACACCTTCTTCAATGCCGGCGCGCTGGAGAATCTGCGCGACGTCGCCTGCACCGACGTGGTGGTGATCACCGATGCGATCGGCGAACAGCGGGGTGTCGTCGACGAACTACGCCGTCACCTGCGCGCTCAACACGTCAAGGTGTTCAGCGAGGTCGAACCCGAGCCCGACGGGGCCACCGTTCGCCGCGGCGTCGCGCTGCTTACGGAATTTCCTCCGGATCTCCTCGTCGCAATCGGCGGCGGCTCGGTGATCGACGCAGCCAAGGCGACCAGGCTGTTCTACGAGCACCCGGAGAAGGAACTCGAGGAACTGACCCTGCCGTTTCTCGACCCCCGCAAGCGCATGGCCGACTACCCGCAGGACCCCACCGGCTCCGGCTGGTGGCCATACCCACGACCGCCGGGACCGGATCGGAGGTTTCGCCCGCGGCCGTTCTCACCGTCGCCGGCCGTAAGGAGACCCTGGTCGACTACTCGCTGGTGCCGGATATGGCGGTCGTGGACCCGCTGCTCACCATGTCCATGCCGCGCACTCTGACAGTCGACACCGGCATCGATGCGCTGACCCACGCGTTGGAGGCGGCCGCCTCGGTCTTCGCCTCGCCCTACACCGACGCCTTCTGTGTCCAGGCCGCGCGGCTGATATTCGATGCGCTGCCGAGGGTGTACGACGATCCGCACGACCTGTCCGCGCGCACCGATATGTCCAATGCCGCCACACTCGCCGGTCTGGCGTTCTCGAACGCATTCGTCGGGACGAACCATGCGCTCGCGCATGCCGTCGGAGCCCGATTCGGCATCGCCCACGGCCGGGTGAACGGGGTGTTCCTGCCGCACACCCTGCGGTACAACGCGAGCGTGCCCACGAAGTTCATGCCGGCACCGGGCTATTCGGCCTACGTCGCGCCGGACAAGTACGCCCAGCTCGGGCGGATCGTGTTCGGCGGCCACGAACCCGAGGAGAGCCGCCGCCGGCTCTTCCAGGGCGTCGAGGACCTGCTGCGCCGGACAGGCGTGCCCAGCACGCTGCAGGAGATCGGCGTTCCCGAAGACGAGTTTCTCGGGGCGCTACCCGAGCTGGCGATGACCGCGTTTCGAGATCTCAGCAACCGCACCAACCCGCGAATGCCCCTGATCAGCGAGATCACCGATCTGCTCCGGGCCGGCTATTACGGGGAGCGCCGCGATTCACGCTGACAGCGCCGACGGAATCCCATGGCTCGGCCACCTGGCCGACCTGGCGAACTCTGCTGATCAGCCCGACGGCAGGGCACAAAGACTCCAGGCGACGCCGTGTCACGGGAGTACTGTCAGGAACGGATGCACCGGGAACGCCGCCACCGTTAGGAGATCGTTCTCATGTCCGATACCGACATCGCATCAGAAACGGTGCGTGCCGCCGGGGATGGCGGCTGTGCCCACTGATAGCGCCACCGAAACCGTGCGCCTGCACGCGCCGGTGGCGCGGGTACTCGAGACCATCCGCGATCTGAAAAGCCAGCCGGAGTGGATTCCCGAGATCCTCGAAGCCGACGTGCTCGAGGTGGACGAGCAGACCGGTCTGCCGGTGACCGCACGGTTCAAGGCGTCGGCGACCGTCGGCACCGACACCTACACCTTGACCTACCGCCACCGCGGCGACTGCATGAGCTGGTCGATGGTGGAAGGCCGCATGCAGACCGGTCAAGAAGGCCGCTACCAGCTCGAAGAAGCCGGCCCGGATATCACCTCGGTCACCTACCAGCTGACCATCCACCACAACTTGCCGCTACCGGGTTTCATTCGTAGTCGGGTGATCAAAGGGCTGGTGAGCAGCACGCTCAACGGGTTGCGTACGCGAGTCGAAGCGTGAATCGGCGGTCCCCCGCAGCTGCACAGTGGGGCCTGGTGTAGGAATGGGGGTTCGTTTCGGCGGAACACACGCACAGCGGAGCCGGATCGGCAGTTTGCCGATCCGTCAGTGTGGTGGTCGGGTTCGGCCCACGGAGCAGGTCGGATTCGATGCGCACATCGCGGCTCATCCTCTTCTGCCGCCTCCCGCAGCCGGTCAACCAAGATCTGCCGGCGGCTGGACGCCTGCCGCCGGTCGGCCGGATCTCGGGTGCGCGCAACGTACCCGGCCTGTTCGAGCCGATCGATCATGGCAGTCACGGCCCCCCGCGCGTGATGCCGACGCGCTGTGCCAGCTGCCCCCGAGTCTGCGGGTCTGAGGTTCCCCTGCATTGCTGGAGAGCGGGGGTTCCTCTGTGTTTGTCAAGCGGCTGGTTCGCTCTTCGTCGTAAGCTGCGTGGTGGCGGGTTCCGGGAGTGACTTATCCGAAGAGTCAGCTTGTCCCGCGTGAAGTAGTTGGCAGGTTTTCGGTCTCGGGAAAGTTGGGGAGCAGGGGGTCGGCGGCACCGAGGTGGACCTCGGCAGGCCGGTTCCAGGCGATGGCCTCGTGCGGGCGGACGGTGTTGTACTCGATCCGGTAGGAGTCGGCGTGTTCGACGAGGGCCAGTACATCGTCGATCTCCTCGAGGAACAGGCGCTCATATTTCAGCGACCCGAACCCACGTTCGCGTGACCCGTTCTGCCCCGGGCTGCGCACCCGGGTCCGCACATGCCGCAGTTCGGGATGAGCGGTGATGAACGCTTCGAATCGGAACGACCGGAACGGTCCGCCATTGTCGATTACCACTGTTACCGCCGGTAGTACTCCGCCGTTCGGATCGTGCCTGCAGGCTTGGATCAACGGCCGCCCGAACATGTGCTCGTAGTCGGCCAGGGCGAGCTCTACCGCGGTGATCGCGTCGTGCTGGTTCGCTGTCGGCGAGACATGCCATCGGTGCTCGTATCTCGACCAGTAGTCCCGGCATCCGGCGATCCGCCAAGTTCCGCCCGTCGTGGTCTCGAACTCGCTGAAGTCCAACTGCCACACCTGATTCGGTCCCGTGGGCTCGACGGCGAACGCGGCCCTGCGGCGTTGGGCAAGCTGACGACGTTCCCGCTGATAGGCCGCCGGCAGCAGCAGCCCTTCATCGCGCAGCAGCCGCAGCACCGTCGCCTGCGACACCCGATACCCCTCGAAACGGCACATCGCCCACACTTTGCGGTGTCCTCACGCCGGATGCGCCAGCGCATGCCGGCGCGCAGCGTCTCGCACGGTTTCCCGGGCCGGTCGCGGCCACGGCCCCTTGCCGAGTGAACCGGCACGCGTTCGGGCCTGACGACGCCGCCAGGTCCGTTCGGGCACGCCGATCACCTGGCAAAACCTCGTGGTCGGCATGCCCGCGGACACGCGGATCACCTTGAGGTCCTCGAAGGGCCCAACCGGCCCTCCGCGGACTTCTTCCACACCCGCGCCTCCAGATGGCAAAACGACAACCACGTGGGACCGAGATGCGGACGGCTGATGCCGAACGGACACAACCAGTGCCACCCTGCACAAGTTCGGGAGCCTGCGGCCCCGTCGAACCGAGCTCAGATCCAACGAAGTTCAGGGGCTCTCGCCCACTTTCGGTGGTGGCCGGTGGTTTCAGGCCAGGGCCATAAGGTGGCGCGGTAGCGGGAATCCGGTACGGCATACCAGTTGTCGTTCGATCAGTCCGGTTTCGGGTTCACGCCTTTCGACGGGGCTGTTGCCGTAGTCGGGCCGAGTCCGGCCAGGACGGCGTAGTAGTCGTGGTCGATCCAGCGTAGGAACAGGTCGAGTTCGGATGGTGCCACGGCGCGGGCACCGGCAATCTGGTCGTCGAGGTCACGATCGAACTGGCCTCGAGCACCGTCGCTCAGAACTGTCGGCGTTCGTACCAACGCTGAAAAGCCGCCGCCGTCAACGCGAGCGCGCCCACGGGAAGGTAGTAGATCAGGACAGCGAACACCGAGTCCGTCGCCGGTGACGCCAGCAGCGAAATCAGCAGAACCACCAGGGCTGCCATCCACGAACACCGACGAAACCCCGGTATCGCGGGCACGACGCAGAGAAGCACCGGTACCGCCAGCAACACAACCAACTCGGCGCCGTAATGAGTGAGCACCGACTCGCCGCAGGCGGCATCCATGTTCACGACTTCACACGAAGAGATCTGATACAGCGGCTCGGCGGCAACGAACACACCACCCCAGACCGCCGTCGCGCCGGCCAGGATCAACCACACCATCCGCGGCACCATGATCCGATTACACCCCGTACCCGCTCGGGCTCGCACAACGACCGCGGCGATCTCCAGGGCCACGAGCCGCAGCCACTGCGTCACCAGAGTCGGCGGATACAGATTCTCGCACGACCCGTCAGCGCGGCGCCGAGCTGTTCGCCGGGGCGGCGAGGACGCCGAGCATGTGGTCACGGGCACAGTTCTCGGGCCGGTAGGTCGAATGGGCAACGGAGTCGTACTCCGCTGCTGCCGGAGCCGATTGCGCTGATCGCGACGGTGCCGCCCGATCATCTCGACGATAAGTTGTACGGATCGGCCGAGATGTTGGCCGCCTGGAAAGAGGAAAAGCATGAACACCTGGGGCGATCTGGACCCTTCCACACGGAAGGCACTCCTGCGGGGCGAACCTGCCGGCGATCCCGACATCGATCGGATCGGGAGGGCGTATGCGGAGGAGAAGCTCGGACGTTCTCAGCTCCGGATGTTCGTGATCGGTATCCCCATCGGCTTGGTCGTGGGTCTGCTGCTGGGGCTGTGGATGGCGATGGGCAGCCTACCGGCTGTGGCTGTCGCGCCCGTATTGATTACCTTCTGGCTCGGCTACTGGTTCGTCGAAACCCGCCGCAAGCTGGCGCTGATCCGTCTTTTGAACGTCAGTCATGGGGAACCCCGGGTACCCGTCGCGCCCGGGGCGCCGGAGAGGCTGGAGATCAGGGTGCCGACTGTCGGTGTCCTGCGAATGATGCTGCCGTTTCTCGGGGCTTTCGCGCTACCGGTCGCCGCAGGACTGCTGTTCTCGATACCCGCGATTGCCGTGGCGGCCGTGGTCCTGGCTATCCCGGTAATCGCGTATCTCGGCTATTTGCTGAGCTGGTCCCTCCCCGGACACCCGACCGTCATCGACGCAGACGGCGTGCATTCGCTGAGGGATGAGGTGTCGGTTGGCTGGGAAGCCGTGCGTGAGATCAGAGTGGTCCCGCTCCGCGCGACAGCCGCGGACAGCCGGCAGGTTATTGCCTTCATGCTCCGCGACGACCAGATCTACCTGCGCCAACTCCCGAGGTGGCAGGCATTGCTCGCCAGAATGAACAAGAAGACCTACCTCTCTCCACTGGTCTTCATGGACGGCTTGATCGATAAGCCGATCGAAGCGATCGCCGCATCGGCGGCCGCCCTGTCGGGCATCCCCGTATCCATGGCACCGTTACCCGCGCCGGACCGCGATGATCGAGCCGCGTCGTAGCCGCCCGAACACTGCACTCGACGACTGTCGACGCGCCGCG
The DNA here is from genome assembly GCF_040609955.1 of Nocardia sp. NPDC004568. Taxonomy (NCBI): domain Bacteria; kingdom Bacillati; phylum Actinomycetota; class Actinomycetes; order Mycobacteriales; family Nocardiaceae; genus Nocardia; species Nocardia sp. NPDC004568. Next base: position 143 of record NZ_JBEXLL010000117.1, on the reverse strand, counting down.
AGTCGATCAGGACGGGGAACGACTCGGCGACACTCATCGCTCACGGAACTGGCGGGTACCCGATAATGCGTCCACCCGGAAATTGAGTCCGGGTCGTTCGGTTGGTGTTCAGTCGATCCCGCAGGCCACCGGATGGTGGGTGC
>NZ_JBEXLL010000116.1:0-13388 GCF_040609955.1 Nocardia sp. NPDC004568 | reverse complement strand
GACGTCGTGACATGGTGTGATCGTCTCCTTCTGCACCCATTCTGGTGCATCAGAACTCTCACAACCGGTGGACCCACCCACCGGGCTCCAGTCACCGGCACCGGCGGTCTCGCCGGAGTGTCTCGAAACCTTCGCCTCCCGCTCGCAACACCGAAACGTCACCTGACATAGCGGCTGGTGGGTGCCTCAGCTGGCCGACGCGTCGCTTCGCGCGATGGTCGACGTGGGCTGCGACGAACACGATGAACCCTTGATCGGGGCCGCGCCCGACGGTGTCGCCTGTATCGTTGTCGCCACGGCCGCTGTGTACAGGCGGGGTGTGGACGTGGAGCGCTGGAACCCGATACTCGGTGAGTCGCTGCTGCAGGTCGTGCCACCAGGATGTGGACATCATGCTCAACCCGGAAGGTCCCGCACCGTTTCGGCTCCGCGCCGAGGCACGCGGACGCAGGTAATCGCCGCCATGCTTCCCATGAGCCTCATCCCACCTGCGGGAGCAGTCGGTGACGGTGTGGGGGTGAGCGCGGTTAAGGTGGCGAGATCGTTGCCGCCTCTCTATCCGCCTCCACCGCCGCTGCGAAGCGCCTGGTCGCAGCGCTTTCCTGGGGTGCCGCCGGGGAGTTACGCAAAAACTACAGCACTGTTGCCGGGGACCTGCGCGAGGCGGCCAAGGACCTGTCCGGTGCAGATGGGAACGCGGCTCGCGGTCTGGCTTCGATCATCGAGAATGACCCGAACACTCCACTGTTTCTCGGTTATTCGCAGACCAACAGGCCGTGGATATTCACCCCGGACGAGATCCACAGCCGGCCTGTCCGCGCCCCGGGCCGGGGTACCGTCGGAGCAACGTTCACGCCCGAAGCAGGCACCCCGTGCTGGAGCCGTCGCGGCCTGGCCGGGATTCAGGAAAGCCTCGGGCCCACCGTAGACGGCACAGGTAGCTGGTCTCGTTTCAAGTCCGGCTTCAAGAAGCTGATAGGGCGGGCCGAGCGGCCACCTGCCCTCTGGGCCGACAGGTCGAAGACCGAGACGATGCTGTTTTCCGAAGCACACGCCGACCCTTACGAATACGTCGTTCACATCGGCGAGGAGAAACTGAAATTGGGCGTCAGCGGAGGAACGTTCGGTCGCATCGAGTCCGTAAACCCCCACATACAGCAAGCGTATCGCAATCATCCGAGCAGTTTCCTCGTCCAGATGTCATGCAAGCCGGCCGGCGGCCCCGCCGCCGAGGCATCCGCACGAACGCTCCAGGAAGCAGGCATAAATATCCCTGTGTACGCCGCCAGGAACGCCGTGTTGCTCTCTGCCGTAGAAATACGGGGCCATTATGTTTACGACGACCTGGCTGTCGTGGCCCCACCGGGCACTCCCACAGGCAGCGAACACCACTGGGTCGAGTACAAGCCACGTCCGAAAACGGAAAATCCCCCAGGGGACTGACCCGCAACAGCCGGCACGGCTCTTCGCTGCTCAGGGGCTCCCGGGCACTGTCACCTCCGCGCTCTTCATCGGATCGAAGCGGGCCCCAATTCGGGCAGATACTTGTATAGCGTGGTCCGCGAGACCCCCAGCAGCCGCGCGATCGAAGACACCGATCCGACTGTTCCGGGGGGGATTGCGGCGGGCTGGGCTGGATAATCGTTGATGGTGAGTGCCGGTGGCAGGCTTGTTGGGAGGGTCGGATGAACGAGGCGGGACGGGTTGGTAGGGATCGGGAGGACTGGGTCGTGCAGGTCGATCCGCGGTGGGAGCCGGCGGAGCCCTCGCAGGAGCCTCCGTCGTCGATGATTCTGGGCGGGTGGATGCTCGAGGGGGACATTGCCGGTCCGTTTCAGCCCAATCCCGAGTATCGCCCCGCCGGTGATGATTCGCCCTGTGATCCGGTCGATGCGGTGGTGCGCCGGGTCGGTGCCGGTGAGGACGGTGTCGGTGTTGCCGATGTTGTCTCTGCGGTCGGCAACTCGATGGTCGATGTCGGTTGCGACGAACACGATGAACCCTTGATCGGGGCCGCGCCCGACGGTGTCGCCTGTATCGTTGTCGCCACGGCCGCTGTGTACAGGCGGGCTGTGGACGTGGAGCGCTGGAACCCGATACTCGGTGAGTCGCTGCTGCAGGTCGTGCCACCGGATGTGGACATCATGCTCAACCCGGAAGGTCCCGCACCGTTTCGGCTCCGTGCCGAGGCACGCGGACGCAGATAATCGCCGCCATGCTTCCCATGAGCCTCATCCCACCTGCGGGAGCAGTCGGTGACGGTGTGGGGGTGAGCGCGGTTAAGGTGGTGAGATCGTTGCCGTTGCTTTATCCGCCTATACCGCCGCTGCGAAGCGCCTGGTCGCAGCGCTCTATGGGGGTGCCGCCGGGGACATACGCAAAAACTACAGCACTGTTGCCGGGGACCTGCGCGAGGCGGCCAAAGACCTGTCCGGTGCAGATGGGAACGCGGCTCGCGGTCTGGCCTCGATCATCGAGAATGACCCGAACACTCCACTGTTTCTCGGTTATTCGGAGACCGACAGGCCGTGGATATTCACCCCGGACGAGATCCACAGCCGGCCTGTCCGCGCCCCGGGCCGGGATACCGTCGGAGCAACGTTCATGCCCGAAAGAGGCGGTCGGCGATGGAGCCGACGCGGCTTGGCCAGGATTCAGGAAAGCCTCGGGCCCACCGTAGACAGCGCAGGTAGCTGGTCTCTTTTCAAGTCCGACTTCAAGAAGCTGATAGGCCGGGCCGAGCGGCCACCTGCCCTCTGGGCCGACAGGGCGAAGACCGAGACGATGCTGTTTTCCGACGCACACGCCACCCCCTACGAATACGCCGTTCACATCGGCGAGGAGAAACTGAAACTGGGAGTCAACGGAGGAACGTTCGGTCGCATCAAGTCCGTAAACCCCCACATACAGCAAGCGTATCGCAATCATCCGAGCAGCTTCCTCGTCCAGATGTCATGCAAGCCTGCCGGCGGCCCCGCCGCCGAGGCCTCCGCACGAACACTCCAGGAAGCAGGCATAAACATCCCCGTGTACGCCGCCAGGAGCACCGTGGTGACTGCCGAAGACACATTACTGGGCATCTACCGCGACCTGGCTATCCTGGCCCCACCGGGCACTCCCACAGGCAGCGAACACCACTGGGTCGAGTACAAGCCACGTCCGAAAACGGAAAATCCCCCAGGGGAGTGACCCGCAACAAATGGCGATGTCAACTTGACCGTGCTCTGGTGTGACGGCAACACCTGATGGCTATGTGCTGCAGCGGGCACGGCTCTTCGCTGCTCAGGGGGATGGTTCTGCTTCTTCGGGGAGTGTTTGGCGGCGTCGCTGGAGTTGTTCGGCGATGGATGTGGCGAAATCGTCGACAGGGATGAGCTTGTCGCTGGGGGAAGCGATGCCGAGCTGGGTCAGGCCTTCGGCGAAGTTCTGATTCCGCAGGGGGTAGACCGCGAGTTCGGCGGTGGTGCCGCCGCCGGATTGCAGGGCGAAGTAGGCGGGCTCGAGGTTGGTCTTTCCCGCCCACAGCCGGGCGTCGTTGACCCGGCCCTGATGCCGGATCTCCATATCGTTGTTGTGCCGCGCCACCTCCGGAGAAGACGCGGTGTCGTAAGGGGCGAGGTCACGCGCCAGCTTCGAGTAGTCACGGGCCCGGACCGCGATGGCCGTTTCCCCGTCAACGCTCAACCTCGGGTACCGGTGTGGGTCGATCACCTGGTCCAGCCACTGCGGAAGTGGGCGAGTCTCGTTCATACGCAGGGAGATCTCCCTGGTCCATCCCGTCTCATCGGCAGGATGGAGTCGGTAGTCGAGCCGGCCGTGGACCGTGTCTTCCAGGACATCGTGCGGTGGCGCGGTGGTGCCGGTGTCGCGGACCACAGCATGCAGTTCCCGGCTTCCGCGGTCGCCGGTACTGCGCAGTTCCACCTGAACTCTTCCCCGTGTGGACTGCAACGCGTAGGAAACGGTGTCGGCCATGGTCAGGCCCGCGTCATCGACCCGCTTCACAGGCCAGTCGGACAATTGCCCACGCATCCAATCCCATACACCCGCATCGGTATGACGTCGTCCACCGAAGTCGACGGAGCGAGCAGCAGCTCGATCGATATCGAGCACTGCGTCACCGGACGCCCTGCCGGCGGAAGCCGCTGTACCTGCCGCACCACTACCGAGCGAGCCGTCTCCAGCGCCCGGCACCTGATCTGCTCCTTCCCCCGAGGCGCCTCCGATGACTCGGTTGGCCTCTCGGGCGCCCTCGGCCCGGCGGCGTATCCAGTTGCTGTGACCCTCGGACCGGACACGAAGCAACGCTCGTAGGTGATCGCAGGCGCCCGACCAGCTCCCGAGCATTGTCGCCCCCGCTCTTCATCGGACCGAGGAAGCGAGCCCCAATTCGGGCAGATACTTGTATAGCGTGGTCCGCGAGACCCCCAGCAGCCGCGCGATCGAAGACACCGACTCGTCCGGTCGGGTCAGCAGCGCCCGGGCCTGCCGGATCTGCTCCTCGCTCATGGCCGGCGGCCGGCCGAGCCGCTGCCCGCGAGCCCGGGCTGCAGAGAGCGGCCGAGCCTGTCCAGCGAGGCAACCACGAGAGTGTCACCAGCACGCATGTAGTCCAGGCACGCCGAGAGCTGTTCGCGCTCGACGTCCTTCCCGGACTTCTTGTCCGCGTAGACCTACTTGCAGCCGACGGCCTGTAGTGCGCGTGTCTGCCGGTCCAGGTTCTGGTCGCGGGTCGAGACGCGGGCGTACCCGATCAGCGCTCCTCCCCCGCCGATCGGGTCCAGGGCATCGCCGTCGAGGGAAAGCGGTTCGAGCGCATCGGTGTCCGTCACCCCCGAATCGTACATAAAAGGACGCTTCGCCGTTATTGAACATTCGGACTTTGCGACATGTTTTTTGAACAGTCGGCGATTTCGATCGACCTGGGCGTTCCCGTCCCGGAGTCCGTTTCGGCCGGACTGTTCATAAAACGATCATTTAATGGACGACACAAAGTGCCCCGGCCGGTCCGACCCGGGCAGGTGTGGCGTACCTGTACCTCAGGTCGATCCGCTATGATCGTAGTCGGGTGGCTGTCCTCGACGGAGTCTGTGGGCCAAGCCGAAGTCATCATTCGCTAAACTGCTCCGGTAGTATGTCCAGGCTCCATTTGCGGGCGTAGGGCCCAGCCTGTCGGATCCGTCGATTCGGAGGGAATCTCGTGGCTCGATGCATCGGTCGAGGACATGTGATCTCGTGAACCGGTGGCAACCTGCCGACGAAGTTGCGAGATGGGCGGCCCAGCTGTCCGAGCAGTTGACTCAAGGGGCGGCGCAGGAGGCGCGGTCGGAAGCAGCAGCGGCAAAATATATCCGAGATGTGATCGGTGGAGTAACGGGTGCCGAAGAGCAGGGCGAAAGGCTACTCGACAGGACATCGAGAACCTCTCTCGAAGGGAAGAATATTCGGGCCGTGATCCTTGGGGAGGACGACCACCACGAGCCCCTCGGAATACATGAAGATGCTGCTCGTGCGGGTGATACGACAATCGGCCCGCAGATCGACACACCCGCTCTCACCGACGATGACAGGTCCGCACTGCAGCGCTACGGGGGATCCTCCGGAGGGTTGAACTTCGCAATACGCCATAACGATATGAGCCGCTACCAGCAACTGTTGCGCGACGACGTCAACTCGGCCCTGAGCAAGCTGCCCGATTACAACAACAAATGGGTCATACGTCGGGTCAACCTTTCACCCGAAGCGTTGGCTCGTTACCGGGACGATCCGGATCTGGTCGAGGCGGCATTCACCTCCGCGTCAAGGACGGACAAGGCCGCATTCGGCACCGACCGCATGAGCGGTATTCCTGTGGAGTTTCAGCTCTTGTCGAAGCACGGTAAGGACGTGAGTGCGTACACGGGTAAGCCTGAGGAGGAGGAGATACTCTTCCGAAGCCCCACGCCGTTCAGGACAATCGAGACCCCATATGTGGATCCGCAGACCGGGCGGACTGTGATTCGCAGGGTCGAGCTGTGATGAGCATGGCGTCGCGCCCTGGACATGGGGTGAACCTGGGGTCGGGGAGCAGATCCGCCCGATACGGCGCTAAGCGCGGAACATCATCGAGAGGTGTTGGCCTACAGGTGATTTCATGTCGGCGTGACCGATGAGGGTGGTACCGCCTGGACCCCTGCACGCGCTGCACCAGAACAATGTCGCCGTCGACCGGATGGTGGCATTACTGGTCGGTGGCGCGCGAACGTATCGATCAGCGCGTCTAGGCCGGCGCCGAACTCCGCACCCCGGGCGCCCGTCGAGGGGACGGGTCGGGTGAGTAAAGGTTTCGGTAGGAATCTGATGTCTGGGGTGGTCGAGGCCTTGAGCCGCCATCTCGGGGCAATGAGCGATGCCATCGCCAATCCCTGGTACCGGGGCAGGATCATTCACCCGACCGTGCAGGGGGTCGCCGAGACGGTCGATAGGGACCAGCTCCTCCGGGAGAGGATTCGGGCGACTCGCCTCCAAAGACAACGGGTGGCCGAGGCGGAGATAGAACCGATGCTGCCCTCGGTCGGGGAGCTGCGGATCCGGCCCGGGTCGCCCTCGCAGTATCTGGCGGACACCGATCTTCGCCAGCTGCGTGCCCGGGAGATGCGACAGCTCGACGATATCGAGAACCATCACGGCCTGGAGCGTAAGCACGGTACCGTGCCGGTGGAGATGGATCCGACCTCGCTGCGCACGCAACCGGCAGCAGACCTGACCTCCTTGTTGTCCCAGGCCCGGAGGGCCGAGGGCGGTGCGCGGCTGGTGGTAGGCGGCGGTCACGTTTTCCGGCCCGCCGAGCCAGGCGAGGTGTTCCTCAACAGTTTTCCGGAAGACAGACCGGATGTCGTGGCAAATTTTCGTGACATGTCGGTGCTTCGCGATGCGGTCTTCGACGAGGTCTACTTCGAAGGGGTGCCGTTGTCTTACAACCTGCGCGACGGCGGTGCCGCCGAGCTCCATCAGGTCCTGAAACCCGACGGCAGGCTGCTCCTCCAAACCGGACGGGTGGAGATCCTGCCCGCCCTGGAGCAATCGATGAACGTGGGCGCTCTGCAGAGTGCGGGGTTCACCGACATCGAGATCAGAGTGGCCAGAGACAACAGGGCTCAGAACGGGCCGCTCTGGTGTGAGCTCAGCGCCACCAAGGCGGAATCCGCGAATCCGGGGTCCGCTGCCACCGCCTGAACGTCGACGCCCTCGCTGCCGCCGGACTGCCCGACGAACGCATCTACGTCGACCGCAAGACCGGCACCACCGGTACCCCCAAAAGCAGTAACAGGGGTAGGGGCGCATTCCCCAGAAATCCGGCGGTGCAACTGCAGGATTTACCGGCACACAGCCCCGTTGCCGTGATCGAAGTGTGGTTGTGTCAGCGGAGTTTTTCGGTCAGTTGCTCCAGGGGCCAACCGACGTCGACAGCAATGGTCCGAACGCCCCACGCGAGGGAAGCGTTGTCAACGGAACGCCAAAATCCGGGATCTGGCACGGTTTGCGTGATTGACCCGGCCCGGATTGCATACGGAGACTGGATGATCGATCATGTCGCCGGTGTTCTGATCTCGGGCCGACGGCGGTCTTGTTTCCTCACCTGGACGGGTTGCAGATCGACGCGGTGACTTCGACCGGGTCGCGGGTGAACCTCGAGGTGAGTACCGGCGGCGAGACGGTGGCCTGCCCCGACTGTGGAGTGTTCTCGCGGCGGATCCATAATCGCTACCAGCGGCGATTGTCCGATACCGCGATCACCAGCCGTGAGGTACTGATCCGGTTGCAGGTGCGGAGGCTGTTCTGCGACAACCCCGAGTGCGGCAGAAAGACGTTCGCCGAGCAACCCTGCGGGCTGGCAGGGCGGTATGCCCGGCGGACGGCCGTTCTACAGCGTGTGCTCTGCGCGGTCGCGCTGGCGCTGGGCGGCCGCCCGGGTGCCCGGATGACCCGTCATCTGGCGGCGGCGGTCAGCCGGATGACGCTGTTGCGGCAGGTCCGGGCACTTCCCGACCCAGGCGAGGTCACTCCTCGCGTGCTGGGGGTCGACGACTTTGCGCTGCGTCGCGGGCATCATTACGGCACTGTCCTGGTCGATATCGAAACCCGTCGGCCGGTCGATGTGCTCGCCGACCGCACCGCCGAAACCCTGGCCGGCTGGTTGCGCGCTCATCCCGGAGTCGAGATCGTATGCCGGGACCGTGCCGGCGCCTACGCCGAAGGAGTGAGCGTCGGAGCACCGGATGCGCTGCAGGTCGCGGACCGATGGCATGTCTGGCACAACCTCGGCGACGCGGTCGAACGGGTGGTCGCCCGTCACCGCACGCGCTTGGGCGCCGCCGCCGATATCGAGGTCGATGCCACAACAGCGGTCATCGACCTGCCGCAGCCACCGCATAGTTCGGAGGTGAGCGAACCCTCACCGGACAGGACAGACAAGTGGGCGGTTCGGACCCGGGAGCGTTACGCCGCGGTCCACACGCTGCCCGGTGACGGTGTGAGCCTGCGGGCCATCGGGGTCCGGCTCGGTCTTGCCCGCGGAACCGTTCGCCGTTTCGCCCGTGCCGCCAGCGCGGAGGAACTACTGGTCAACAACGGCACCGGCCGCCGCCGAGGCCTGCTCGACGAGTTCAAACCCTACCTGCACCGGCGATGGAACGAAGGCTGCACCAACGCCACCCAACTGTTCGGTGAGATCTCCGAACTCGGCTATCGCGGAAGCAAGAAGGTCGTGCTCAACTACCTGCACCCCTTCCGCAGCACCGGCCGTATTCCCCGCCCGGCACGCAAACCGCCGTCGGTTCGTCGTGTGGTGAGCTGGATGATGAGCGATCCCGCCCGTCTCGATCCCGCCGACCGGCAGCGGCTCGATGCCATCCTGGCCACGAGCACCGAACTCACCGCGCTGGCCGGCCATGTCCGGGCGTTCGCGGAGATGATGGTCGACCGTCGGGGCCGTGAGCTGGAACGCTGGATGGCAGCCGTCGATACCGACAATCTGCCCGCCCTGCACTCGTTCGTGCGCGGTCTGCGCCGCGACCTCGACGCGGTCACCGCCGGTCTGACCTTGCCCTGGAACAGTGGGCCCGTCCAAGGCCACGTCAACCGCATCAAAATGATCAAGCGCCAGATGTTCGGACGCGCGAACCTCGACCTGCTCCGGAAACGAATCCTGCTGAGCGACTAGGAATCCCGGCTTCCCGAATCACGGAATCTGTGCCAGATCCCAAAATCCGGACCATCTGACGGAAGTTCAATCTGGACCACCTGGCCGGTTGGGTTGGTGGTTTCAGCTGTCCGTACTCGTCGTCGCCTAGCCTCGCGCGTTCATGCTGATTCCGGCACGTTGTGCCGGAATAGCGGCGATCGCGCAGGCCAAGCCCCGTCTGCCGCGTGATCACGGGCATCTGGCCGCGCTGGATTCGTCGTACAACTATCTGCGGCAGTTCACCCCGGCGGTCCTCTCGGCGGTGCGGTTCGCCGGCGGCACCGCGGCGACCGAGCTGCTGATCGCGGTGGACATGCTGCGCGAGCTGAACGCCACCGGCCGCCGCAAGGTGTTCGGCGAAGCACCGGTGGGGTTCGTGCCGGCCAAGTGGCGCGGTTACCTCGAGGAGGCCCGGAAATCAGGCAGCGTCACTGCATATCGGCACTACTGGGAGTTGTGCGTGCTGCTGGGGTTGCGGGATGGGCTGCGCAGCGGAGATGTGTACGTGCCGGGCTCGCGCCGCTACGCGGACCCGGCCGCGTACCTGCTCACCGCCGAGCAATGGACGCCGCAGCGGGTCGAGTTCTGCCGCCTGGTCGGCAAACCCGCCGACCCCGGCGAAGCCCTGGCCGCGGTGACCGACGAGCTGCACGAGGCGGTCGGGGAGCTGGAGGCGGTGCTGTCCGGCGGGGACGGCCCGGTACGCGTGGACGAGACCGGGGATCTGGTGATCTCGCCGTTGACCGCCGAAGACGTGCCCGCGGAGGCGGTTTCGCTCAAGGCGGAACTGACCGAGATGCTACCGTTCGCGCCGATCGTGTCGCTGCTGATCGAGCTGGACAAACGCACCGGCCACCTCGACTGCTTCACCCACGCCTCGGGCAAACAGACCCGCACCCCCGAAATCAAACGCAACCTCATCGCGGTTCTGCTGGCTCACTCGACGAACCTCGGTTTGACCCGGATGGCGGAGGCCTGCGGCATCTCCTACGACATCCTCGCGTGGACGGCGGAATGGTATGTGCGGGAGGAGACCCTGCGCGCGGCGAACCTGGCGATCATCGACTACCACCAGCGGTTGCCGCTGACCCCGGTGTTCGGCGTCGGCACGCTGTCGTCGTCGGATGGGCAGCGGTTCCCGGTGCGCGGCAAGTCGACCTCGGCGCGGGAGATGGTCATCCACGGCGGCCGGGTGCTGTCGACCTACACCCATGTCACCGATCAGCACGCCACCTACGGCACGAAGATCATCGTCGCTACGAAACGCGAAGCACACTACGTGCTGGATGAAATCCTCGGCAACGCAACGGATCTGCCGATCACCGAACACGCCACCGACACCCACGGGGTGACCCTGGTCAACTTCGGGCTGTTCGACCTGCTCGGGATGCAGCTCTCACCCCGGATCCGGGACCTGGGAAAGATCACCCTGTACCGGCCCGACCCCCGCCGGGACACCGAGGCCCGGTTCCCGCACGCCGGACCGCTGATGACGCGGCGGGCCAACCTCGACCTGGTCGCCGAGCACTGGGACGATCTGCTCCGGTTGGCCGGGTCGCTGAAGTTCGGGCACGCCACCGCCTCACTGCTGGTCGGCAAACTGTCCGCCTCTGGGCGGCAGAACACCCTGGCCACCGCGCTCAAAGAGTACGGGGCCCTGCGCCGCACCGTCTACGCCGCCCGTTACCTTTCGGATCCTGACTATCGGCGCAAGATATCCCGACAGCTCAACAAGGGCGAATCCCTCCACGCGCTACGCCGCGACCTGCTCTACGCGCACGAGGGCACGATCCGCGCCCGCCAGCTCGACGGCCAAACCGAGCAAGCCTGGTGCCTGACCCTGGCCACCAACGCCGTAATCGCCTGGACCACAGAGTATTACGGGCTTGCCGTAGACCAGATGCGCCGAGCCGGACGCCGGATCGATGACGAGGTGCTGGCGCACATCAGTCCGGCGCACAGCGAGAACATCAACTTCTTCGGCGCGATCGAGGTCGACATCGACGCCGAACTCGCCCAGCTCGGCCCGACCGGCTACCGGCCACTGCGAGTGCGCGACACCCTGTTCTGAATATCATGAAACCGCTGGTGACCGGGCCGAGAACATAGGGTGTCGGCGATGACCGAGGACCATACTGCGGCTGCCCCCGCCGGTCCATGACTGCCGCCTCATGCTCATCGGATAACGGTGGTGGCGTGGTCTGTCGCCTCTACATACCGCTGGTGTTTGCCGTACGCAGCAGGGTTGTGGTGAGGTACGCCAGACGGTCGGCGGCTTCGTGGTCGAATGGTTCGCCGTAGACGTCGATCCGATTGTCCTGCATGAATGCGCTGAGCGGCGCCGTCGGAGGGTGATCGAGGTGCCGGAGGATTCGGGTGAGGGCGGCTTCCACCGGTTGGCCACGCTCTCGCATTCCGGCGACCAGTTCGGCACTGGCGGCATCGTATTGCCCGGTGAATCCGGTCGCCGTCAGCCCGGGATGCAGCAGGACGTATCGGATCCGGCTGTCGGGGTGGCGGCGCGTGAAACCGACCGCGAGAAGATCACTCAACTTCCCGCACTGCCTCATGACCGCATCGGCGTCGTAGGCGCGAGCGAACTGCAAGTCGTCCCAACGAATCCCGGCAAGGTCTCCACCGGGACCGGCCAGATCGAGGATCACCGGGGCGTCGGACGCCTCCATCTGTTCCACCAGACCGTGCCCGAACAGGTACCTGCTCAGATAGAACAACGCGAAATTGGCTTCGAAGCCTTCGGACGTGACGAACCGGGCGGCGCGGTAAAACCATGCGCCGAGCACAAGCACGTCGACGACCGGATAGGTCGCCGCGATCTGCTCGATCACCCGCCGGTTCTCCGCCACCAGGCTCAGATCCGCTCGGATGAACTCTATGCGCGCACCACCGCCGAACGTGCCGGCGGCATCCAGGACCGCCTGCCCCTTGGCTGCGCTGGTGCCGATGATGACTACCTGGTCACCGCGACGCAGGTAGGTCAGTGCGAGCGCCTTTCCCATGCCATCGGTCCCGCCCGTGATCACAACCGTCTTCATAAGCTTCCCCTCTGATCAAACTGAACGCATCAAGACAGTAAACTAGACTACTGAGTCTATGTCGACCCGTATTATCTAGTAGACCGATGAGTCCAAGTAGTGATTACGATGAGCTGATGAGCGCGTTGCAGCCCCCTTCGTCCAGGCAGGCGCAGCCGCGTGGGCGTATCGATAAACGGCAGGCCATCATGGCCGCAGCGTTCACCGTGTTTGCGCGCGTGGGCTATGCGCAGGCCCGGGTGGACGACATCGCTGCCGAGGCCAAGGTGGCCAAGGCCACCGTCTACCATCACTTCCGCGACAAGGAGTGCTTGTTTCGCCAAGCAGTGCAGTCGCTTTCGGAGACCGCGCTGGCGGCCAACGTGGCTGCGATCGAGCAGCTGGCATCCCCTGGTGACGATCCGTCTACCCGATTGACGCAGGTCGGGCTCCAGCTGGTTCACTGCTACTGCACCGAGGAATCGCGCGCCTTGCGACGCCTGGTCTGCGCAGAAGCCACCCAGTTTCCGGATCTGGTCGACCTCGTGACCGAAGTCTCCCGCCGGGCTACCGCAGCCCTGGCCGATCGGCTCGCACGGCTTTCACTGGCCGGCGTACTCGACATCGACGATCCCGATATCGCGGCGGCCCAGTTCACTGCACTGCTCGCCGGTCCTGCCGACGGCCTGCTTCGACTCGGCACGCGCGCGGTCCCCGACCGCGAACTGCACTCCCTCACCCACGCCGCAGTGACGACCTTCCTCAAAGCATTCGGCCGATGAACCCTGCCCTGCTGTCTGTGCAGACAGATAGCCCCGGATAACGGCCCGATATCTGGGGTAGTGCAGCCGCCGACCTGCGGCTATAGCGCTCCAGCCGTGCGCGAAGCGGCCCCGTTATCTGGGCCAGGCCCAATATCCGTTGTTTTTTCGGCGGTTACTACAAGCGCCGCCAATTGCATCGGATGCGAATTCGCGACCGTGTGCACATCGACCTGTCCGATGGCGGCGAAGACGGCCGCTACCAGGAGAATTCGGCTGCGGCAACGTGGCCGAGCATAGCTGAACCGATCAGGGCGAAACGGTCAGATCGCGGTGACTACCTGCGGATTCCGCGCCTACTCGCATACGATG